>CAYNTC010000142.1:0-6236 GCA_964399795.1 uncultured Pirellulales bacterium
AGTACAACCGTCATTGATGCGATTAATATTATGCAACGTGAGAAACAAAAGATCGTATTAGTTACAAGGACAGGTTATTCTGGTCGGGAAAGGGCTGTTGGGATAGTGACAATGAAAGATCTGGTCGAAGAGCTCCTTGGCGAGTTAGCAGAGTGGTAATCATAAAGCCGGGTTGCAGGATAGATGCTGCCTAAAGTCGTAAATATTATAGCCGTTATAGTTATCATTATATTAGCGCTTGCTGTTTTTGCGAACAGTATGTCTAAGCCCGTCAGCCGCGATGAGCAAATGTACTGCTCTGCAGGTGCCATGCTTGCCCACGGCAAGATGATTTACAAAGATTTCTCCTATACAGCTCAACTGCCCTACCATCCTCTAGTTTTTGCAGCTCTGTTCAAGATATTGAATACGAGCCATTATTTGCTGGTCGGAAGAATTGTTTCTGTTCTGTGTGATGTACTAATCTTAATCTGCATTGTTGGTATATACCGGCATGTCTTTGCTTCTTTCCAGGTCTCAGGGACACTATTTGCACTAGCTGCTGCCGTCCTGTATACATTTAATCCATTGGTTGACTACGCTAATGGCTATGCCTGGAATCATGATGTTGTCATTTTATGTGTTGTACTCTCTTTCTGGCTGTTTTTATCTACGGATTTCAATAAGGTCTCAAAGTACTGGCGAATTGCAGCGATTGGTGCCCTGCTAACCTTGGCAAGCTGTATGAGAATTACCACGATTTTGGTGGCACTGCTGTTTTTTGTGTTTTTACTGTTCCAGCCTGCAAACTCACTAAAGCAAAGACTAAAGACTATTTTGCCATTTGTGATTGCATCAGGCTTCATTCTCATCTGGCCTGTTTGGATTGTAATGCAAGCACCTCAGGCTTTCTTCTTAAACCTTTTTCGCATACCCGCACTGTACGGCGCTTGGCTGCACAAAATTGGCATGGCCCACGACAAACTTCATCTGATGCTAGCCTGTCTCACAACGCCCGGCTATCTAATGCTCATAGTGATAGCGATTTTCCTTTTCATGTTCATACTCGCTCTTCGCCGCAGCCTAACGATCACAAAGAGAGCCCCCCTGCTGCTTGCTACACTGTTATCGCTGACATTTTTCTTAATCGCATTCATTCCGCCAACCATGTGGAGGCAATATCTGGCGGCACCTGTTCCTTTTCTCTTAATTACCTTTGCTTTGCCGTTGTTGCATCTAAGGCAGCTTGCACAAAGAACCAATAATAGCGTTTCCGCTTTCAAGTTGGTCTGCCTACTTGTCGGTCTTGGCGTTTTTGTGTCAATTTATTTTAATCCTATCATGCTCTACAGGCTGCCACTAACACTTATGCCGGAAAATTGGAAACCGGTAGAGCTGCACAGAATTGCTACCGAGGTGGCTGAGGAAATCGAGCAACCGAAGTTGGTGCTAACTTTGGGGCCTTTGTTTGCACTTGAAGGTGGCTGTGAGATATATCCGGAACTATCTTGTGGCTCGATTATATACAGAATCGCTGATTCAATGTCGCCCCAACAGCGCGAAATTACGCACACTGTAGGCCTGGAAACGATGCAGCGGTTACTGAAGGAACGTCCCCCTTCTGCTGTTATTGTCGGTGTCGAACCACAGTATTTCTCATTTCTTGAAGCTCCACTTTTGGAGGCTGTTGACTCCAGTTGGAAGAGAAGAATCTATAAAAATGGCCTCGTTCTATATGTTAGGCCCTGACATCGCTTCTCAAATCTTGCATTGTTATTACTGTTCCATCTGATGCTCACTCGTTGCATCATCAATGATCGCTTTGGCGATGTTATTGATTGCACCTCGTGTTCGAGCATTGTCCTTGTTAGCCAGAATCGAAAATATGTAATCACATTCCTGAGTGCTGCATACACCAGAAAACGACTTTGCGTCTCTAATGTAACCGGTCTTACCAAAAATCTTACCTTTATACTCAGGCTCTTTAAAGTATTTGCTTATCGTTCCATCTACCCCCCCTACCGCCAGTGATTCCTTGTACATCTGCCAATTGTCGCTTTTATAGACACTAAAAATAACTTTCGTTATCGCATACGCGCTAAGCCGGTTATGCTGGCTCAATCCACTGCCATCATCTATATGGAACTGAATGTCCTCAATCCCCAACTGTAATAGGTATTCGGAGATTGCCTTCTGCCCCTCTGCCCAACGGCCATTCTTTCCGGCTGGACTTCTCTTGGCCGCTATTGTCTTGAGTAAAGCTTCCGCTGCCAATCCCAGGCTGTCTTTGTTGCACCTTTGCAGACAATCGACAATAGGCGTTGAACACTCCACTAATAGCCTGAAATTACAGCTTTCATCAAATGCCTTCTCTATGACATGACCCTTTGCTGTTATTCCGGCTGTCTTTAGGTTCTCCGCTAACAGAAACCCAAAAAAACCGGCAGGGTTTTCGATGGCTACATTAAAAGGTCCTACCCTATCCTTGCACTTGCCACGCAGTGTGATTTTATTCGGCGTGCTGTTACGATATGCACCTATTACACTGCTACCTCGTGACGTAGGCGATACCTTATTGATAAATTCAACATAACTTGTTGGTGGGTCAATATTTATAGCTATTTTGCCGGCGTTGTTTTCGGCTGAGATTTCTATGCAATTGTTATTGAAATTCAAGCCACTGACCTCACAGGCATACCACCTGTTAAGGTCGCTCCTCGACCAGTTTGGATGAACACGCTGGTCGTCAAAAATAGTCGTGTCAATAATAATATCATTGATTGTTTCTATACCGTACTTCTGTACCGCTGCTACAATTTTTTTGAATAACCAACTGGCCTTACGGTTATGTTTAGAGTCGGTCTTTTCATCGCCAAGTAAAGGGTTACCGCTGCCTAATACCACAAGCGTGTCGTCACATAGCCCGATTCTCGTTATGTACTCGTAGTCAGGTCCAAGATATTCTAAAGCTGCGGCAGTGACAACTATCTTCATGTTCGAAGCAGGAATCAAGGCCTTTTTTGCATTGTGGCTATACAAGGTCTTACCAGAGTCAGCATTTATGACGTGAATGGAGAATTCTACTTTTTGCTGTAGAGGATGGTTTATGATACTGTCGATCTGCCCGGTTAGATCTGCGTCGGTCGTGCTGTTCAAACAGCACGTACCGACCATAGCTGCGACCAACAATGTTCTGATGTGAGCCTTCATTAAATATATAATAGTATTGAGCCTTATTAAAACAATATCAACAAGTTTCTTCCGTTGTTATGGAGCAACGTAATATACTTCATTATCTCTCTGAAAAAGTGACACCATATTATGTCGCATCTTCTTAAGGACGATTCGCCTTTAGATATAATACCAAATGTGATTAAAATTTGCGCCTTTGTCATTTCGACCGTAGGGTTGCGAAGCAACCCGAAGTGGAGAAATCTATTAAAAAGCAGATTTCTCGACTCCGCTTCGCTGCGCTCGAAATGACAAGAACAAGCGCATTGATTATTCACAATCAGTATAAGCCCCCGGATAAATCTATGGGCTATTGATACCAGTAAAACTAATGTTAATAGAAATTGTTTCGATTTGTCACTCCTGCGCAAGCAGGAGTCCAGAAAACGCTATTAAAATGGCTGGATTCCCGCCTTCGCGGGAATGACATTGTTATTCTATGCTTCTCGTGTTTTATCATCTTTTATGCAGGAATCAATAAACCAAGAAAAACATCCTGGTTATGTTTTCTTCATCCACTTCTTGAACAGACTTTTTACACTGCCGCGATATTTCTGTGGGAGCAAAAACAAGAGCTTACGCTGAAGCAGTATCCTCAATCCGAGGATTTCCAATCCGATAAGCGCCAACCATGAGCCGGGAGAAAACGGCGTCAATGCCGCCAAGATGCCGAGGATGATCAACAATACACCAAGGGCTATTCTGAGGATTCTTCGCACATTCTTGGAAATAGTAGCTTTCACTGACGCCGCTCACTTTGTACGGAGTAATGTTACCTGTTTTGTTCAAAAGGCCATTGAGTTCGCGAATACGGTCTGGAAATCAGGTTCGTAGGCGATTTCGATGTAATTGATTCTGCGAGCCAATTCACGGGCCTTGCTTCGGTAGTTCTGGCTCAGCAGGACCATCTGGGCACCGATGCTGGCGGCGTTGCCGACAAAATGAATACGCTCAATCGGTACGGAAGGTAAAAGACCAATTCTCAAGGCGCTTTGCGGGCGAATATAGTTGCCGAAGGCACCGGCGAGGAGCAGCCGGTCGATACCAGAATCCTTCAAGTCAGTTTTCTTCAGCAAGAGTGTGATGCCCGCTCTTATGGCTGCCTTTGCGAGCTGAACCTCGCGGATATCCTTTTGAGTAAGGAATACACTGGGCTGACCAGTAATCTGGTCGTAGGAAAGGCAAAAGGCCAATTGGCCATCTTTTCGTATGATACGCGAGAGAATAGATTCGGGCAGTTTATGTTGAATCTTACCAGGTTCGAGGAAGCGACCACTTGGCTCAACAACACCAAAATTTAAGAGTACAGCAACAGCGTCGATCAGGCCACTGCCACATATCGAGCAAGGTGCGTCATCTGCGATGACGTCTATATCTATTTCATCTCCATTTATGACAACAGCTTCGATAGCACCTTTGACCGCCCTACTGCCACAGGTTATACGTGCGCCCTCAAAGGCTGGGCCAGCGGCACAGCTTGCGGCGTAAAGATTGCCGTTCGTGGCGAGAATAATTTCACCATTTGTGCCGATATCAATAACAAGCGTAACATCGTCGGCAGAATCTATATCCACTGCAAGCGCGACGGCAGTGGTGTCCGAGCCAACGAAACCAGCGATATTCTCAATGGTGTGGAGATTACCACTGGGGTTGATTCGCAGGTCGAAGTCGGTAGCTGACACCTCATGGGCATCCAAAGAAAAGGCTTTGTATGGTGCGCGGCCAAGCTGTTCGACAGGGAGCTTTAGCAAGATGTGATTCATTGTGGTATTGCCGACGGCGCAGACTTCATATATTTGTTCAGGTAAAATCGAGGCTTGACTGCAGAGTCGGTCAATCAGGTCGTTGATGCAATCAATAATTATCTTCTGGATTTCGTGCAAACGCGTTTCAGTCTGAGCATAGGTAATTCTACTTATAACATCGTCTCCGAACTTCGATTGTGGGTTAAGGGCTGCTTGCGTGGCCAGTGATTGGCCGGTGGCCATATTAACCAGTTTTGCAACGACTGTAGTTGTGCCAATATCCACGGCGATGCCGTATATCTGCTCAGTGGAATCTTTTTTGCGGTATCTTTTATAAATGGAGGGTATAACAGCCGATGTGGTATCGATGCCGTGTTGGAGAATCTTATGCTCAAAAAATCGGGAGGCAGATGGGACCGATACTGTGAGGTTTTGATGGATGGTGTATTGGCAGGCGAGTACTTGTTGGCCCTCTGGCTCAAGTCTTACTGCGCATTTTCCGCAGATACCTTTACCGCCACAAGTAGTGTTCAAGACGATGCCTACTCGAGCGGCAGCATCGAGGAGGGTGGCTCCCTCGTGAATTGAAACTCGTTTGCCGTCAGGTTCGAAGACTACCTTGAAGTGTCTCATCTATCGCGCTGCATATGGGGCCATATATGGACAGAAACTGTATATTTCACTCGCCTTGCTCCTCCGGAAAACATTTATTTAGCTGATTTTATGCCGAATTTTCCAGCGTGTTCGTCTTTTTTTGCTGCCGACTTTGCGTCTGCGTCTTGATTTTGCCATTCAAATCTCCAACAAACAGTGAAATCTTTGTTGCAATATGTTCAAATACTTCTTTTAATATATTATATCAGTGTCGGCAGTATATGTAAAAAGATAAAACCTTAGAATTTATTTCGAGAAAAAAGCTGGCCAGGAACATAAATTAGCAATGTCTAAAAAGACCATACTGGTAGTAGGAAAAAAATTTAAGTTCATGGTCGGTTAGATGAGAGGGCTATATGATACAGTGTAAAGACTGCGAGTTGTGTGAGTTCGGCCCTGATGGGAAAAGGACCTTCAAATGTGACCCATTTACCAACATAAAGGAGCCGGAGTGTATAGCCAAGTGGCAACTAATCCGGCTGGATATGCTGGTGGCAAGCTACCAGAGTATGCTCAAGTGGTATGGGAAACTGGCTCCGCTTCAGGATAAGATTTTCAAATATATGCAGCGCGAAATTAACGATCTTGACGAAGCGGATCAGTGGAAACTCGATGACGAAGAGGAAG
>CAYNTC010000143.1:0-6165 GCA_964399795.1 uncultured Pirellulales bacterium
TAAAATATCTGTTCATCTTTATCGCTCCTATCAAAAAATGTCCTTCTGATTTATTAAATATCCATTTGCGACGGCTAAAGGTTCCAACCATCGCGGTACTCACGGCGGAGGAACTCATTGGCCTCGGGGATATTAGTAATTTTCATATTCGGCCCGTCCCAGAGCAGTTTTGTGCGTGTGAGCATTTCCCTAAGTTCGACCCGCAGTGCAACATTACCCAACAGAACTACCTCAGCCAACGGACCTGCCCAGTCGAAATTGGAGCCTGCCAGTTTGCCACCCTTGCAGGCCTCGATCCACTCTTCAAAATGACCAGGCGAGCGGGGTAGCACCTGTGGTGGTTTGCCATATTCTTGCCGGCGTGATTCAGAGATTAGCCTGTGTTCGAGCATTTTTCCCTTGTCGCCAATAAATAACACTCCGTTTGTGCCCATCTGCTCGCCTTCGTTCATTTCGTCCGGCCGGGGCGGTTTCAAGCCACCATCATACCAGGTCACCGTGACCGGCGGCATATCCTGCCTCGCAGGGAAGTTGTAATGCACGATAGACGCAACAGGGTATGTCTCTTTATTCACCAGGGTTGAAGCAGCCTCGACACTTATGGGATGGCCGAGCTTCAGGGCACGAAAAACTGGGTCAAGACGATGACAACCCATGTCACCTAAGGCGCCGGTTCCAAAATCCCACCAGCCACGCCATTTGAACGGCAAATAAGCAGGATGATACGGTCGATACGGGGCCGGCCCAAGCCAGAGGTCCCAACCGAGGGTCTCTGGTACCGGCGGCGTCTCTTTGGGTCGGTCAACGCCCTGTGGCCAGAAAACATTGAAAAGGCCATTAGAAGGTCTGTCTGTCCAAACATGAACCTGACGCACAGGGCCGATTGCACCATCCCAGATGTATTCACACATAAGACGGGTTTCCTCAGAAGCTTGGCCCTGGTTTCCCATCTGCGTGGCGACCTTATGCTCACGGGCCGCCTCAGCGAGTTTGCGAGCCTCGTATACCGAATGCGTTAGTGGCTTTTCACAGTAGACATGCTTGCCTCTTTTAATAGCAGCTATGGAAGCAACTGCGTGAACATGATCTGGTGTTGCGATCGTGACAGCGTCGATGTTTTTGTCCTCTTTGTCGAGCATTTCGCGGAAGTCACGGTATTTTATAGCTTCAGGGTAGCGCCTGAAAGTCCCAGCCGCATTGTGCCAGTCAACGTCACAAAGGGCGACAATATTTTGGCTTTCAACGCCCTCAAGGACGTTTGCTCCTCGTCCGCCTACACCTATACCAGCTATATTGAGTTTTTCACTCGGTGGATTGTTGCCAGGCCCACCTAATACATGGCGCGGAACAATAGTAAATGCAGCCGCTGCCGCAGCAGCGCTTCCTAAGAAATCACGCCTTGAAATTTTTTCATCTTTATGTTTGGAAATGCTTTTGATTCTCATAAAGATACTTCCCCTCTATTACGATGTATTTTTTTTGAAAAACACCATGTAAAACACGGGGCTAAATATTTCGTCCATCATCTATATTTCCAGCGACCATCCCTCGCGATAGTTTGGCCTGACATACTCGTTCGCTTCGTCATCATTGGTGATCCTCATATTTTTACCATCCCAGTCCAACTTTTTGCCCGGATTGAGCATAGCGAGATTCCCCATAACGACGGTTTCGGTAAGCGGACCTGAGTAATCGAAGTTCGAGCAGGCCGGTTTGCCGTCTTTACAAGCTCGGATCCAGTCAAGTTCATGGCCATCGCTGCCGGCCTCTATCCTGGGCAGCGTTCTGAGTGGCCGCTTATACTCTGCCATCTTCGTTTCAGGTATCAATCGAGGGCTACCGCCATAACAGCCGCAAACTAATACGCCCTTGTCACCCACGAATAGTGTCCCACTTCCGTCACTGCCGAGGTCTGTGATATGCCGGCCGGGTTCAAGCTCAGCCGGCTGTTCCGGCAATATTCCACCATCATACCAGTGTAACTTAACCGGCGGCATACCTTCACGAGCAGGGAATTGATAATGCACCACAGAGGCTCTGGGATAGGTTTCCTTATTGTCAACTCGTTTCCACATCTCACGGACGTCGTAGGAATGACTTGCCTCCACGCTTATGGGATATTTCAATTTAAGGGCCCAGAAAGCTGCATCCATAACATGACAGCCCATATCTCCCAGGGCACCTGCTCCGAAATCAAGCCAGGCCCGCCAATTGAATGGGTGATAAGCAGGATGATACGGACGCTCCGGTGCCGGACCAATCCAAAGATTCCAGTCCAATGTACTCGGTACCGGCGGCGTATCCTCGGGTCGGCCAATTCCCTGTGGCCAAACAGGCCTATTGGTCCAGCAATGCACCTCGCGCACATTGCCTATGGCACCATCCCATATCCATTCACATACCAGACGAGTTCCTTCGCCGGAATGGCCCTGATTTCCCATCTGGGTCGCAACTTTATACTTGCGGGCAGCTTCTGTTAGCATACGTGCTTCCCAGACCGTACGTGTCAAAGGTTTCTGGACATATACATGTTTGCCACGCTGCATTGCCGAGATCGCGACCACGGCGTGATTATGGTCCGGCGTAGCAACGATTACCGCATCAATATCCTTCTGCTCATCTAACATCTTTCGAAAGTCTTTCCACTTTCTGGCATTGGGATATTTCTCGTATACCTTGGCTGCATAATCATCGTCCACGTCACAAAGCGCCACAATGTTTTCGCTCTCACAAGCCCCCACGTTATTCTGGCCCATACCTCCTACTCCGACACCAGCTATGTTTAGCTTTTCGCTGGGCGGTGTATTTCCTGGGCCACCAAGTACATGACGCGGCACAACTGCAAACGCAGCAACCGCTGCCGCAGCACCTCCTATGAAATCACGCCGAGATATCTTACTGTCTTTTTGTTTGGTAAGTTTGTTCGGGTATTTCATTTTAATTCTCCTATTCTGCTATCTTATTTATAATTTCCTGGGCCTGCTGGCGGAGTGTGTCACTGTCAGTAATCTGAATGACTTTCTGTAATATTTGCCTTGTCTGTTGGCCGAAGCTGTGATAAATGTCCGACGCGATCTTAACAACAGCCAACTCCGCTTCAAGGCAAAGAGCGCTATCATCCAGATATTCGGCTGCCATTTGCAGAGCTTCAAGGGACTTAACTTCGGCTAAGCCGGACAGAACTCTTTTCTTCTCAGCTTCATTTGGAGCAAGACTCATAGCCTTTCGGTACATTTCGATCGTCTTGCCGATAGGCCTGTCACTTTTGAGACCGAGTAAACGAACAAAGCCCCGCAGGGCCAAGATACGATGAACTTGATTGTCGGAAGATTGCGCTATTTGCAATAAATCCGTAAGAGGTTCGGGACTGGGCCAATCTGATAGTGCACGTATTGCAGCATCCTGCACATTTTCATCGTCACTGTTAAGAGACACACGCAAAACAGGCAGAGCACTATTATCACCTATCCTGCCAAGCACTCTTAGTAGATAGCACCTGATCTCGGCATCCTCGACCGAAGACAATTTTGCAAGGACAGCCTCGGCCTGACGGTTTTCATCGCTTATCTTATGGGCGACAGCGGCTACAGTCTTTTCCGCCTCAAATCTTACGGACTCACTTGGTACGTTTATAAGAATCTCGATCAATGCAGGTAAAGCATTTGGATCAGCTATAATCTTTAGCACCTTGATAGACTCTCGCTGGACCTTTTGGTTCGGATCCTGTGCAGCTTTGAACAAGGTCTGGGTCCCTGCTACGATATGTCGTTGAGCTATGCTGCGAATCAATTCAACTTTAACTTCCGGCTCGGCCGACCGAATATTAGCAAGAATCACTTGGTCAACACCTGGTCCACATAGACGATACAAACTCTCGCGTGCGCTTTTCTGCTCGTCGGCCTTACTGGTTGCCGCTGTCTGAGCCAACATTAGAACGCAGGAGGCGTCACCCAATTGACCCATTGCCTTTAAGGCTGCCACACGAATAGAGGGGTTTTCTGCCTTTGTAGCCTGGATAACCGCCGGCAAAGCAATGCGGTCGCCTCGATCAGATAACGCCGCAAGAAGTTGCACCTGAGCAGCAGCAGGAAGATTCGGCAATTCCTCAGCTAAAGCTCTCGTTACCTCAGGCCCGGGTATTTCCCTTACCAGCGCAATAGCTGCGGTTTGCATAGCAGGGTCATCGCCCTTGAGCGCAGTGATTACCATCTGGACAACTTCCTGGTTCGGCTGGCTGGTCGCGACGGACGGTAAAACTATTGAGAACGCGAAAATTAAAAAAAATAGCTTTAAGAAATGACAAAACATTTTAAATATCGATTTGTCCTCAGAACCACAAGAATACGAACAAAAAGAATTTACACTACATATTACGCAAAAGGATGGTTCATTGCGATATTATGTACTTACTCAAACTGACCGATTCTTTGTGTCATTCCCGCGCAGGCGGGAATCTATTAAAGTTTTGAGCAAATTGGATTCCCGTTTTCACGGGAATGACAAAGGGCAATATGTTGTTGTCAAATAGGTATTTACGTTGGTTTCAATTAAAATTCGGTCAGTTTGAGTACTTAATTACCAAGCGATTTTTTCGGCGTAGCGTCCGTTGCTTTCATTTCTTCTTTTCCGTAGCTGCGCCGACCATACCTCGCATCGCAGCGGTACGAATTAATTTCGGATACTCCTGCTTATACAATTCTCTATAGATAGTCATAGCCTCATCTTTTTTAACCTGTGCAGTCATCTTATCTGCACATTTAAGATAAGCATCCAAAGCGATGACTCTCATTTTATCGGAGACTTTGTCCTTTGCTTTTGCAAGAGCTTTCGTAGCAGCAGGACAAGCGATTTTACCAAGGGCACTGATTGCAGCCTCTGCTATCATCGGCTCTGTTTCATTCATCAGTTTCTCAAGCTCCGCAACCGCTTTGCTGTCCCTCCGCTCACCCAAAGAGTTGATAATCCCGACTTTAACTTTGCCTTTAGTCTTAGACAGAGCCTGACGTAAAACTACATTTGCTGCTTCAGCTGGTATGCGCTCAAGAGCGTATCTTGCCATATCAGATAGTTTTTCGTCAGTGAGCATTTCAGACAATGTGGGCACAGATTGCTCGGTGCCGATGATGCTTAATTTTCTACAGACGAACTGCTTGCCAGCATAAGTTGCGTCGGATTTTAGCACCTCAAGCAAGCTCTTTTCAATCTTTTTAAGCTCTGCCGGATTACCGTATGCCTTTTGAATAGTGTCACTGACTTCGGTCAGCGCTAAACGGCTCTGGCCCCAATCATAGGTTTTAACTTTTTCCAACAATTGTTCCATTTCTTAATCCTTTTCTGAATTAGTATCAGCTTGCGGTTTGGTAGAATCTTTCCATCTACGCACCTCATTTTCGGTTGGAAAATCAGCAGGGACTTTCTGTGTGACCTTGCCTGAAGCCGCCCATTCGGCTCCTCTCTGCAGAGTCGTGATAAAACCAACACATTCCATGCCTGGTACCGGAGGCCTTTTTGCGTGACCGAAAACGGTGTGAAAGACTCTTCCCTCGCCATAGTTTATCGTAAACAACACCGGTTCGTGTTCGCCAGTCCCGCCCTTATTCGGATCCGCGTATGCGGTAGCCAAAACAGTTAAATTCTTGGCAGGCCCACGAAGTTCGCTGTAAAGCTCGTCTCGAGCATGCATCCACTTTACAGGCAATCCCTTCGTAATGGGATGGTTTGGTTCTCGTATTATGACCTGAAAGGGATGTTGTGGCGGATGAGACCCTCCTCTGCCAGGTTTCATGTCACGGATAATTTTGCCATCACGCCAACGAATGTATGGGCCAGACTTTTCATTTCTGCCCCCCCATCCGCCGAGACCTATTATCTCGTTGAATTCGACCCACTTCGGAAAGGCATTGTCTGAAGAGTGATAGACTACCACACCACCGCCCGACCTGACATAATCCACAAAGGCCTGTTGTGTCTGCTCAGACCAGTATTCGCCATCGTAGTCGAGTATTACCACATTGTAGGCCGTAAAATTGGGCTTAAATTCTTCCATATTGCCGCCTTTGGGAGGACTCGTTGCAAAATCAACATGGAACAGGCCCGTTTGCTCTAATATCTTCTTGATAATTGGACTGCTTACCTGCCAATCATGCGACATGTTCATCTGGCCAT
>CAYNTC010000144.1:0-6133 GCA_964399795.1 uncultured Pirellulales bacterium
CTTTCATCAATTGCTTTTTCTTTCTTAACGATTTTGTGGCGAAGGTCTTTATCGAGTCATACATCCCACTTTATTACTCAAACTGACCGATTCTTTGTGTCATTCCCGTGCAGAGCCTGCCCTGAGCACTAGCCGAATGGGCGGGAATCCATTAAAGTTTGCAGCAAATTGGATTCCCGTTTTCACGGGAATGACAAAGTGCAATATATTGTTTTCAAATAGCTACTTATTTTGGTTTTCAATTAAAATTCGGTCAGTTTGAGTTTATTAATAAAAGCACGTTTCATTGCGTTGCGGCTTTAGTTATAAATTCACTTTGTCTTTTCCTGTTTTTCAGGCCTTACCGAAAACATCGGGCGATCTATGATTTCGTTGTATTTAGAGATAACCTCGTGGGGGACTGGTTCACCTTTATAAATGCATGGTGACAATAACACGACCAGTTCCGAGTTGTATATCACTGTATTTGTATCCTTGAAGAGTCCACCCAAGATGGGCACTTCGCCAAGGATAGGTATCTGATAGATCTGTTCGATACTTTCAGTCCGGCGAAGGCCACCCATCACAACTATCTGGCCATCCTTGAGCAGAAGCGAAGTGTTTGCTCTTCTCGTGTCCACCACAGGGACGCCGCTTTCGCTCTGGCCAGTTTTGACGTTGTGCGTAGTGTCAACTTCCAAGAAAATATTGTTGCCATCTGTTACTGTAGCAGTCACCTGTAGAGTAACACCAACATTTTTGAACTGAGTTGAGGTTAAGGCTCCTGCTCCTCCTTCTGCAGTATCCATGATTTCTTTATATGGGATCTCCTCGACAGCCTCAATTGTGGCGGACTGACCACTTAACATCATAGCCCGTGGGCTAGCTAAAATCTGTGCGTCTCTTTTCTGTTGTATCATGTGGATCACGTTACTTATCCCACCGGCCCCGGTCAATGTAACAAGGCTCGAATCCGATTCAGTACCCGTTCCAAATTTCTGCTCATAATCAACATCAAATGATACAGATATATCGGAATCCCAATTTATGCCGAGTTCGGTATCATCTCTGAGTTGGACGTCAAGGATAACTACCTCTACCATGATCTGCTGTGGTGTCTGGTCAGCTTCTCGAACCTCAGTCAGGATTTTCTCAAGGTTCTCTTTAGTATCACAAATAATCAGGGAATTACTTTTTTCGTTGGTGGCAATGCTGCCATACTCGGACACCATTTTGTCGAGGACATTCTTGAGGTTCTTCGCCTCGAGAAATTTAAGATTTATAGTTTTGATAAAAAGCCCTGATGTGGGCTTGTCGATTTTGGTGATCTCGGCAAGAATCATGTCAAGGTTTTCTCTTCTGTCACATATAATCAGGGAGTTAGTACGTTCTATGACGGTAATGCTGCCGTGCTCCGACAACATTTTCTCAAGTGCGGCTTTGGCGCTTTTAGCGTCGATGGACTTTAATGTGGCAGTATTTACAATGAGCCCAGGGATTCGTTTGTCTATTTTCGCTACCTCAGCCAGAATGGCCTGGAGGGATTCTGCCGTGTCAGAGATGATCAAGGAATTAGCTTTTTCGACGACGCTGATAGTGCCATATTTAGAGCACATTCCCTCCAATACGGTCTTGACGCTTTCAGCGTCGAGATACTTCAGGCTAACAGCAAAGACAATCAATCCGGGGATGGGCTTATCCACCTTCTTAATCTCGGCAAGAATGGTCTCAAGGTTGTCCTGAGTGTCTATGATAAGCAGAGAATTGCTTTTCTGAATACTGTGAATGCTACCGTAACCTGAAGACATACATCGAAAGGCTATCGTGACGCTGTTAGCATCAATGTGGTTAAGAGTTACGGTTTGGGCAAACAACTCTGGCGGATCGTTAGACGGATTGGAGGTCCCTGACGATTCTTGTGAGGTAGAACCGCTCGCCTGAAGGATCGCAGCAAACGGATTGGCGGCAGCAACATCGGGTGAGCTTTTCTGTGCGATGTCGGGTTGAGCAGATTCCGATTGTGGCCAGGCAGGCTGGGTGCTACATAAAATCGTTAGGCAGATAAAAATCCTAATTGTGCACTTTAATTTATCCATTTAAGACTGCCTCCTTGTCTTGTACCACGTATATGGTAATGGTGGTATCGCACTTGAGCTTGGCTGATTGAATATCAAAGATCCGTAGCCTGATTGAGCCTATCCAGACCTTTTGAATCCGGTTTTGCAATTTATTGAGGAATGCAATGATGTTATCGTAGGAACCGATAAAGCTTAGCGTTGCACTTTCGGCGGAAATGTGCAGGTCATCCTGCGACCTTTTAAACGCAACGCCACGATCTTGTTTAGTAAAATTAAGTGATTGCAGAATACAATCCGTATCTTTAGCAATTGCCTCGAGATTGCTAAAGAATGTTTTGGCCTCAGCAGGAGTGAAAAAGCTATTACGTACAGATGTAAGCTGATCAGTTAGTTGTTGCAGATTTGCTTTATTCCTTTCGAGAGCTTTGATTATTATTTCTTTTTCGTGGGCTATGTTATCTACTACGGCCTCATACCGTTGTACAGCAAATAGATAATTGACATGTGGAGCAACCATCCAATTATACATAGCCACTGCTGCTATGAAGATTAGCGCGGTGGTGATAGCATTTCTCGATGAACTATTTAGCTTAGCAATTTTATTTTTAAGCACTTTTAATCTTTCTCTATTTAGAAATCAGAGCACAACTAATTTCATATCTAATTAATTCTTGATACTTTGCGTCTTTTCCAGCTTTGACGAGAGAGGCAGAGTCAATCTGTCCGGATTTCTCCAATTCGTTTATGAACGCATTAATAGCATCGTACGACAACGCCAAACCCTCGAGTGACATTATAGTCTCGTCTGCACGGAACAGGTTGGTAATGCAAATAGTATTTGGGGTGTTATTCTTGATACTTTCTAAAATATCGGGCCAGCTAATATCTCGACGCGAGCTAAAAAGCCCATTTAGCTGGTTGTATTGGTCAGATAATTGTTTTATTTGCTTTTCTAAGGACTTATTTTGCTGTACCAACGTGCTAATGAGCTGTGGTGGGTGTTTTAGCCTTGCTCGAGCGACGTTTACATTTAGCTTGGTTGTGATTACTGCCAAGGCAGCACCAATCATAACCATGATGAATAAGATAGCTGCGACAATATTAGCGGTTATTAAAGCCTGATTCTTTAGTGACCTTGCCTGGATCGCTTCACTCGGAAACAAATTTATTTGTAACTTTTTCTTATCTTGAACCAAAAGTCCCATGGCCAGACCAACGGCAGAAGCTGAAGATAGTGCATCCGGAGCTATATCTTCGTGGTCGATGGCAACATTATCGAGAGGGTTCTGCGGTATTTTGACCTTGAAATTAGGGGTTTTAACAACGGTGCTTAGAATTTGGTCAATGTTGCGTGGTAATAGGCCAGTATCGTCGACGATAGTAATTTCCCAGTTTCCCGGGCTGTCGGGAACTTCGAGGTCGTAGAATTGTGTAACGGCTGATATTTCTTCAGCGAGCTGCTCAGAGAGATTATCCGTATTTGTATGCTCTTTGTTTATGCTCCTGGTTCTGACAAAGTTTAAATTGTTTTTTCTAAACACAGCAAGGGTCAAAACCCCATTACGCAACATAGTTATTAGGACATTAGTGCCGAGCTTTGGGGCTATCTTTTTGGCGCCTACAGCCCGGGCATAACCAAGCAATGATGGTTCTATGACCTGGACATTGACTCCAACTTGTGCACATGCTTTGAGCAATTTCGTTACGTCATTTTTATCTGCTGCGACGATGAGAAGTCGTTTCTTGCCTAGTGTGTCCCTTGAGCCGATTCCATAGAAATCGGAAACAGTGCTTCTACCTGACAGGGCTACACATTGCTCGACTTCCCTATCAACAAACTGTCTTATATTGGCTGGAACAGGTTCAGGCATGTCCACAATCTGAAAGAGCATTGGATTTGCAAGTAAAGAGACAGCAATCTGAGATGATTTAATTTTATTCTGGCGCAATAAAGTCCGTATTGCCTTTGCCAGTGCTGAGGGGTCCTTAATATTTGCATTTTCTATCGCATTCTGAGGCATAGGCAGACGAGCGGCCTTTATTAGTCGGAAGCCGTCGTTGTCTGACCTTACCAGCGCTAGCGATATAAAGGTCTCAGAGATATCTATTCCCAGAGCAGTTTGTGCGCGGCGTTTTATCATTCGTTTATCCTTAGACTGTCAATTCTTATCACATACGGCGGGCCGCTCGCTGCGACTGTTATTTGAGCTTCGACTTCGGCGACAAAATCCTGTGATGTTGTACCTGTAGCAGTTATCGTTGAGCCATCAACCGTGACATCGTAAAAACCGTCATTGAAAGGCTTGTCATCGAAGCCATCGGCCCAACCGGAATCTTCGCGAATCTGTGCTAAGGCATCATTCAGGCCTGCTTCGGCGATTGCCAGTGCTTCTGCGGCGTAAATGTGATTCTGCATAAGCTGAATTTCCTCGGTGTTCATCTGCAACATGCCCATAACCAGAGCAGAAAGTAGTGCCACGACAAAGACTACCATTATCAAAACCGAACCGTTATATCTCAGAGAACCTAACAGAATGAATGACAGGGCTTTCCGTTTGTCACTCCTGCGTAGGCAGGAGTCCACAAAAATCCGTGAATGTGTGGATTCCCGCCCTTCGGCAAGCTCAGGACAGGCCCTGCGCGGGAATGACAATTGCACTATATCTTTCATTCTTTTATATACTTTTAATTTATTTCTCATAAGCCAAATATCTATGGCCGTATACCGGAATCAGCACCTTCGCTTTGCGGATTAGGTGCTATTGCGATTGTAAGCATCTGAGCTTCGTTCTCTAAGGGAGGGGTAAACGAAAAATTTGACGTTCCGCTGTCGCCACTGCTTGACTGTTTTACGTATCCTGCACCGCCCGAGACTGTGCCGCTGGAACCACCCGACCATTGAGACAACTCATCAACCTCCTCGGTGCTGAGCGCAAAATTGTATATACGGACATCGTCGATTGTACCATCGAAATATCTCTCATTTGCACCCGGCCTTGCGATTTTAAGATTGGTGTCCCAGTCTGTTCTACCAGTCTGATTTCCTGTATCAGTTCCCACAGAAACACCGTCTAAGAAGAGTTCTCCTGATGGTGATGAATCTGCATCCGTTACTACAAAAGCCACATGATGCCAATTGGTTGTGTCTGAGAAAGCAGTCTCTATCCTTATAACGCCTGGTGCTGCTGCAGATTCGTTGGTTCCATAAAAGCATCCTACAAAATTACTTTGTAAAGGTACGCCGATATTTATATGTGCTTCATGAGTATTAGCTGCTGAACCACCCCATCCGTTTTCAGTTGCCTTTCCTTCCCATATTAAATGATGTATACCTATTGTTGTATCCGCCTTAAACCAGCATGCCCATGTAAAATCTGTACTAGTTTTTGATTCGTTACTTGTTGTTTGAACATAATCATTATACCCATCGAGCTCCAAAGCACCGTTCAGGATCCCGTCGGTCCATTCATTGCCGGCCATATTGATCAAAGTGCCATCGTTGCCATTGCCTGAGGAATCCGCTGCAGTCGTTCCAGAAGTCTCGTCCAGCTTCCACCAGCCCACGGGAACGCCCATACTGCTGGAGCTCTCATTCATCGTGATTGCGGTATGGCCGGAGAGGCCAGGTTCGTTCACCTCGATATCGTCGTCATCAAATGCGCCAAGACGAAGAATCAGGCAATTGTCGACCGTTGTGGTTACTGCAGGACTGGTAGGAGAGTCGCTGAAATCACTGCCGGTTGAGGAGTCGTTGATAGGATCATCAGGATTGTGGCCAATAAACCGCATTATCCAGCCGTATGCCTGCTGACCCCCTGCTCCCGACCAGGTGAACTCATGAGTGTCTGGCTCCGAAACATCTGCAAGTTTCCACCATGCACCAAGAGTGACTTCGCTGTTATCGTCAGCACCGACGTTGATTGGCTCCCAGCCTTCATCAGATGGGGCGAGATGAGTTGAAGTATCCCCATCTGTGGCGACTGCTGCGATGAGCAGGTCCCCTTCACGGGTATCGCCCGGGGTATCAATTGTAATAGATTCCTCATCGGAATCGACTTTGGCCTCGGTGAACTCCT
>CAYNTC010000145.1:0-6126 GCA_964399795.1 uncultured Pirellulales bacterium
TTGAAAAATTAGTTGATGGTCGACGTTAGCGAATTTGACGAGAGTAGGCTTATCCACCGTTGGCACAGCCACCTGTTTACTATTTAAGATTTCCTCTCGGCCGTCTTCGTAGACTTTAGTAATAACCATTTGACCTGTGAAATCGATCCATGCTTTGTAAATATTATCATATTTGCTAAGCCCTATCCCGATTCCTCCATGAAGCTCGCTAATCTGGATGTAGAAACGCATCATAAGGTCGCTGCAATACGGCATATGATTATACGTATCGACATCATTGTATGAGTAAGCGACTCTAAAGTCGTTGGCGGATGGTGCTCCATACGTCAGCACATTGACCTGGTCATGGGGGCAGTTTAATTGGAACTCGGTAGGATTATCCGTATTGATTTGCCAATTTGACCTGCCGAAGTCGAACGGTTCATACCACTTATGGTGATTAAACAATCGCTCGCTGGAGTTAACGGGGCGGTAGTCATTATCGTAAACGAGCATCCACAGCTCCTTCTGGACTTTGGGAGGTTTTCGGCTGATTTCGCCATTGATGTATATATCGCCATCTATGATTTCAACTTGCTCACCTGGTAAGCCAATCAATCTTTTAATGTAATTTTCCGAGGGATTGAGAGGATTTTTGAAAACCACAACGTCCCACTGTTTTGGCTCAAAGAATTGGTAAATACATTTCAATACAAGTATGCGGTCACCATTTGCTACGGTGGTTGCCCGACCGGGAATCAAGTAATAACCGCAGCTTGGGCAGCGAGTTGAACGTCGCAATCGAACCTTTCCAGGAGGGATTGTGTCCTGTGGCTGTCCGTAGCTTTGCGGAACAAAACCATGATCGTATTCGTGTCCACACTGTGGGCAACAAAGTCGGAAATGGGCGCCTTTGAGGGTATCTGCCATACTGCCGGTGGGTATGCGAAATGCCTCCATTACAAATGCTCTGAAAACAAAGGCGAGTATAAAGGCTGTTATCAACCACTCGAAAGTATTTGCGATTTCGGCTGCTCTGTCTTTTTTCTTCACCGAAGTTCTCCCGAAGCTGATGTTTTCAAATCTTGTCCGGAGATATAAATCTTCATCCTATGCCCAGGCGAAAGTCTTATACTCTCAACTGAGAAGAGCCTCGCCAATACACCGTAAAACTCCTTGTTAAGGACGGGGCAGCAATTTTACCGATTACTTGTCACCAGCGTATATAAACTGACAAGACTCAGAACCAAGCATTATGCCGCCTAGCATTCTATAGGTCAACATGCTATTGGTGTGTTTTGGAAGAACTTGTCGAGTGCAGTTTGTGAGAATATGTACCCCTAAGCCCTAAGGTCGCCGCAACAGAAGAGCGTATGATATTGACGTATTCCGTGTATTTTATTTTATAGGCTGGTCGGCACGTTATGGACAACTTTTACGTTGGGCCTTGCTCGTGAAGATAATATATGGTATTGATGTCTTCATATAACATCCTTTGGATAAAGGTCTTATGTCGAGTTTGCGTATTAGCGGCGTCGCATGTCCAATAGCTTATATTCGATGTTAGTTACTACTCGGTGCGTAAAGCTGTTTTTTCCCGATGATGTCCCGTATGTTCGTACAAATAGGCTTTGTGCCGCCTCGTGGAGAACAGAGATATTTTTTGTGGACATTAGAAATTTTTGGATAAAATCACTTGCTGTGTAGAAGTCTTTGGTGTATAGTAAGTTGCGGTAGTTTCGCGTTTTTGTTTTGTTGCTGGTTTTTCATTTTGCAACATAGTATAGATAGTGCAGGTGAGCGTTTTTAGAGGTTTGTAATGTGCTGTTGGATAAGCAAAAAATTCGGCCTGTCAGACAGCAGCTTTCAAAACGGGGGCAGCATCAAATATCCAGAGCGATTTTCCCTTAAGTGAGGTAGCCTATGGCAACAATCACGAAGAAAGAACTAATCGACCGGATTGCGGAACGTACACAAGCCAAGCGAGTTGCGGTGAAGCGGATAATCCAGACGTTTCTTGATGAGATTACTAAGGAACTATGTCAGGATAACCGTTTGGAGTTCCGTGATTTTGGTGTTTTCGAAACAAGAACACGAGCAGCGAGAATGGCGCAAAATCCCAAGACTCTTGAACGTGTCGAGGTCCCTGCAAAGCGTACCGTTAAGTTCAAAATAGGCCGACTCATGAAAGAAAATCTGAACGTCCCTACAGCAAAACCGACAGAAATAAAGTAAGGTTATAGAAGAACGTTACTATCGATGGCAAGCAAGGCTGATTTTGAGGCTGAGAGGTTACGTTGCTGGTAGACTATGGTGGTTTCGAAAAATTTTTATTGGTACAATCAGTAAAAGGAGCACCCTATGTCGGATGGAACGGTTAAGTGGTTCAACCCCAAAAAGGGCTATGGCTTTATTGCTGCTGCTGATGGTCGGGACGTTTTTGTTCATTATTCAAGCATTTCAGGTGATGGATACCGAACACTCGAAGAAGGTGATTCGGTGAGTTTCGATATTGTAGAGGGCGAGAAGGGCCCAAGGGCTGAGAATGTTGTTCCGAAGTCAAGTTCAGAAAGTAAAGAAGTTTCTTAGAGCTATCCCATCTTCAACTGACTTGAGAGGAGGTTCTGGGCAAATCCTTATCTTGTAATTCTCTTTATCGGTGTCTAAGTTGGACTCTATTAAAGGGTAAGAGGGTCAATTATACTTATTCGCAGATAGTTAAATGAGACTGAGGGCATGATAAAGCAATCCGGTAAGCACAGCTTCGGATAGATATTATGGGCTTTGATGACTACAAATCTGGCTTGGATTGTAGTGTTCTTGTGCTGAACAAGCACTATATGGCCATTCGCATTGTGGGGGCAAAACGCGCGTTTTCTCTACTCTTCCGTGACCTTGCAGAAGTGATTTCCGTCGAGAAGGGCCAATACTCGAATTACGATTTCCAGAGCTGGTGCGAGGTAAGCCAGCTCAGGCGTCAATTTGAGCCCGACGGGCACGATTGGGTTTCCACTGTGAACTTCCATATCGCAGTGCCCCGGATTATCCGGCTTTTGTTCTACGATCGCTTGCCGCGAAGCGAGGTGAAATTTAATCGACGCAATATTTTCGCTCGTGACAGAAACAGATGCCAGTATTGCGGAAAACGCTATCCAACCAGTGAGTTGTCGCTCGATCACATTGTACCGAGGAGCATGGGCGGAAAGTCAGCTTGGGAAAATATTGTGTGTGCGTGCGCTGACTGTAACGTCAAAAAAGGTGGACGAACACCCAAACAGGCCGGGATGACACTTATTCAAAAACCAATCAAACCAAAACACAATCCTCTTGTTCATATTCATTTAGGCCACCACCGTTATCGTAGCTGGAAACAATTCCTCGACCACGCTTACTGGTCAGTGGAACTGAAATAATGTCATTTTTTCATAGGTAGGAATCAAATAAAAAATACTGTTGAAATAACCGTAAAGACTTTCTATCGCAGTCGTTGGGGCGGCTGTTACATTTTCTGTGCTTGATGTCACCGTATAAAGTTTTGTATAATTAACTCAAACTGACCGTTTTTATTTTCATGCTGAGCCGACCTCGCTCCGCCGAAGTTCATCCTTCGCAGTAGCTCTGCTACGGAGAATGGACGGCTACGCAAAGGCGAGAAGGCGAAGCATCCGGCTTTAGCAAAAGAAAATCCATATTTTCTCCGGCCAGATTCTTCGCTTCACTTCGTGGAGTTTACCCTTGAGCGGAGCGAAGGGCTCAGAATGACAAGGCGATATATGTCTTTGCAAATTAATACGCCTGAGGCGTATAAAAGATTTATCAATAATAATGTTAGTAAATCGGTCAGTTTGAGTAATTAAAATGATACGTTTAGTAACAGTTTTGATAAAATGAAAAGATACAAGAATATCATCGGCGGGCAATTATTGCCTTTGCTGTTATTGGCATCACTGACAGCTCCCCTTGGCCAGGCTGCTGAAAATCTTCTTACCAATCCTGGCTTTGAGAGTGGAAATACTTCCGGATGGAAGACTTGGGGCTGTAGTCTAAGAGCCGTACAGAATCCGGTACGTTCCGGCAACTATAGTGTATGGGTATATAACCGGACACAGTCGTGGCAAGGGCCTGTTCACTCTGTCGTTGGGACAATGGAAAACGGAAAGACATATACTATCTCTGCCTGGGTCAAACTCGACAATACCTCAAGCGCGCGGGTCGCCGCAACCTTTATGCAAATGGACGGACGCGGAATTCGATATATTAATGTGGGTTCATCAAGCGTATCTGATAGCCAGTGGACACAGGTCTCCGGTGCATTTACCCTCAATGTGGTCGGGACGCTGGAGGACATAGATGTTTACTTCGAAGGTCCGGCACCGGGGATTAATTTCTACCTTGACGATGCGGAACTCGTGGAATTGGTTCCTGAGACAATTGAACCTAACGCTGCCGGCGTCGTGGATGTCAACACCGTTTATCAACAGCTCGAAGGTTTTGGCGCCTCAGGTGCCTGGTATGAAGGCTGGTTGACAGCCCACCCCTTGAAAAATGAAATTTACGATGTCCTCTTCAAACAGTTGGGCCTCGACATCTATAGAATACGAAATACCTACGGCACCTCCAGCAGCTATATAACCACCTCGGTCGAAATCATTAAGGCTGCCGAGTCCTCGTTAGGCCATCCTATAAAAGTTATGATTTCCTCCTGGTCACCGCCAGCCAATCTCAAAAGCAACGGAAGCACAGTAGGCGGCACCCTCGCACAATATCCCAACGGAGGATACAAATACAGCGAGTTCGCCCAGTGGTGGGCGGATAGTATAACCGATTATTCCAATCGCGGCGTAGATATCGAGTATATTAATATGCAAAATGAACCGGATTACGAGGCCAGTTGGGATAGCTGCTTGTTTACTCCCACCGAAACAACAAGCTCTGCGGGCTATAATCTTGCCTTCGAAGCCTTGTACGATGAGCTAAGCGGTATGGCGAGTTGTCCTAAGCTTCTGGCGCCCGAAGCCTGCGGTACGAACCGCTCAGCGTCTTATATTAACGCACTAATTGATGATTCTCACGCCTACGGCTGGGCACACCATCTCTACGCAGGCGGCAGACACGACAATCCCGATGGTTATATCTCCACAATGGCACAATTTGCGGCACAACATGGAGACAGGCCGTTGCTACAAACAGAATTCGCAAAGGGCGATTCGGAGCCTATTACCTTTACTGACGCAATGAATCTGGCAATTCTGATGCATAACTCGCTCACTATTGAGGGAGTCTCAGCATATCTTTACTGGGAGTTGTTCTGGGCAGAACCTATGGGCCTTGTAAGTCTCGACAATCCCTGGCAAGGTAATCCCAGCTACACAATCAACCATACTTATTATGCCTTTAAGCATTACTCTGCATTTACCGACCCCGGCTGGCATCGCGTCGAGGCCTCGACCGATTCGGCTGGGCTGCGCATTTCAGCTTTTCAGAGCCCCGATGGTAATGAACTGTCTATTGTTATTATCAACGTTTCAGATATTGATATCAATTTGGCTCTTTCATTGGGGGATTTTTCTCCGATTAGCTCCGAGGTATACCGAACCAGTGAAACCGAACATACTGCTTATATTGGTTCTCTCGATGAGTCAAATTCCCTGATGCTCCCCGCACAGACAATCACTACCATTACTCTGATGGCCAGCTCTACCCCCGAAAACTGCGCTGAGGTCCATGCCGCAGGCTTCGGCCTCGCCTCGGACATTAACAGCGATTGTTACGTCAATTACAAAGACCTTGCACTCATAGCCGACTGCTGGCTAATAACTGACCGTGTCGAGTTCATCGAATGTCAGGGTGCTGACCTTGATATGCTACGCGACATTAATCTGACTGATTTCGCTATGTTTGCAGAGCAGTGGCTGAAATGTAACGATCCTGAAGACCCTTGTTGTAAACCAAATTGGTGAAATGAATCCAAATATCCGGGGTTTTTCTTTTTATACGCAATACGCAATACGCATCACCCAATACGCAATCCGCTCCTCCCTGTCACTCCACACCTGTCTACCCTCGTACCGCCGTAATCGGAGGTCTTTTTCTTGTCACCTATAAAGAGCAAGAAGTCAAAAAAACAAATTCTCTGTTACTCAAAAC
>CAYNTC010000146.1:0-6068 GCA_964399795.1 uncultured Pirellulales bacterium
ATCGCTTTTGCTATTTCTGCCTGTTTTTGGAACAGCAACTGCTTTTTCTTACCTACCATAGTACACCTCGACCGTAAATATTATATGATTATATACTCATTTAGTAACACAATGTTCGATACAGTCAATGTTTTTTTTCTTTTCATCCCTGTAATACCAATTGTGCTTGATATTTGCGCCTTTGTCATTTCGACCGTAGGGTTGCGAAGCAACCCGAAGTGGAGAAATCTATTAAAAAAGCAGACCTGTCCCGAGCCAAGCCGAGGGATTTCTCGACTACGCTTCGCTGCGCTCGAAATAACAAAAATAAGCGCATTGATTATTAACAATCAGTATAAGATAGCCATTAGCTCCTGTGGTTCTTGTTGTCGAACCAAAATTGCCAATCTCGCCTGTGACACTGGTATTGTGGCTGGGATTATTGGAAATAGATGCGTTAATGTATAAAAGTGTTGATGCGCTATGCTTAAGCAATCTTGGGCGTGCTACGTGCTGTAAATATAGACCGCCACCGATTCAGAAAATGAAGTTGTGCTTGGGCAGCAATGGCCATGGGTAGAGTGCACGGCCAGAAATGCTAATACTTCTTTCTGAACCTTGCTGTGGGAATGCCGAGGAGATTACGATATTTTGCAACAGTCCGTCTGGCGATATTTGTGATACCGTCTTCAGTTAACTTTACACGTATCTGATCGTCGCTGAGCGGCTTCGTCTTCTCCTCGGCTTTAATAATCTGCTGGAGTTTGATCCTTATAGCCTCCCAGCTATGAGCCTGACCTTTTACGTCTTCCATGCCGCCGCTGAAAAATTTTCTAAGTGGCAAAATGCCCCATGAACACTGTACATATTTGGCGGCGACTGCTCTGGAGACGGTAGCCAGATGCACACCAACATCATCTGCAACTTTTGACATTGGAAGCGGCCTCAGATACAAGGGGCCTTTGTCGAAAAAATCCTTCTGATATTTGACAATTGATTTTGTCACCCTCAGCAGAGTATTTTTTCTTTGCTCTATGGCGTCTACTATCCATTGAGCCGAGCGTATGTTATTCTGCAGGAACTTGCGTGTTTTTTCGCTGACTCTGCTGTCTTTTGCCATTTTTGTATAGTAGGTGTTCAGTTTCAAACCCGGCAAATTGTAGTCAGTTAGCATGACGGAGTATTCGCCGGAATTGTCGGATGGTTCGACTATTACGTCGGGAGTTATGGGGTGGTTTTGGTCGCGGCTGATTTGTAGTCCGGGAGAGGTGTCCAGTTTGCTTAGTCTTTTTATAGCTTGATTAATCCTTTCGGTGCTGCAATTCATCTTCTTTGCGATATCTGGCAGGCGATTCTCCAACAGTTCATCCATGTGCTCAGCAACAAGACATGCTTCGAAACTCATATCCTCGCTGCTCTGTGCTATCTGGATGAGCAGGCATTCTTTTAAATCTCTTGCTCCTACACCGGCAGGTTCCAGGTTTTGCACGAGCTTCAATGCTTTGTTCAAATCATCAATGCCGAAGTCACCTCTGTCCTTGTTGTGCAATTGCTCTAATCTCACTGTAAGATAGCCCCTGTCATCGATATAGTCGATAATCATACTGCCGGCTTTTTTCACAGGCTCATCTGCATCCACCAGGCGCCATTGCTCTGTCAAGTTCTCATGTAGTGACTGGGGCAGGGCTGCGGTATTCTTTATCGCCTCGAGCTTTCTGTCGCGCTCTCCACTTCGAGGTCGTGGTCGGAAGACCTCAGCCTGCTCCACGTACTCTTTTAGTTCATCCTCAAGACCCTCAAGACGTTCAAAGTCTTTGACTTTATCGTTGTCCGTGTCAAGAACGAGGTCTTTTTCGTTTACGTTATCATCTTCTTGTAGCTCTTCGGCGGAAGGCTCAGTCTCTTCAGAATTGGAAGGCTCCTCCATTTCGAGAACAGGATTGCTGTTAAGTTCCTGTTCAATTCTTTCCTGAAGTGCGAGGATTGGAAGCTGAAGAATCTCCATTGACTGGATCATATGCGGAGCGAGCTTCATTCGCTGCTCCATCCGCATCTGCCCTTTCATCTCCAGCTTCATACGCACTCCTCTAAACTACCTAAGTTGTTTTTCAGTTTACTCATTATCTTAAGTTTACTTTATGCTTTCGTCAAGATTAGGCTGCCAATTCACAATACTTCAAAAAATTTATGCCTTCACAATTCTTACTCTTACGAAGATACGTCTGGACTTTTGCGATTTTTCAACAAAATATATTTTCTTAGTTAGCTCAGCTACTACCTACTATTTGTTGAATAAGGTGATTACCAAAATCAAGAAATGGATATGTGCGTTTCTCTCGTGTTAGCCTTATGGCTGGGTCTTTTGGACTTTTAATCCCGGTATCAGGATATGTTAGGCCATTTCCTGCTTATTGAGTATAGCGTCCTCGATTACTTTGCCGCTGGCATATTCAAGTGTACTACCTGTGGGCAGGCCGCGAGCCAGTCGGGTAATCTTGACATCAGCTTTTTTAATCAATGAACTTATATATAATGCTGTGCCATCACCTGCTATGTTGGGATTGGTTGCCATTATCACTTCTTTTATCCCGCCGGCGCGGATCCTATCGACAAGTTTGTCGATCGTCAAATCATCAGCATCGACGCCTTCAAGGGGAGCGATGTGGCCTCCAAGAACGTGGTAAACCCATTTGCACAATCCCGTTTTCTCAAGTGCTATTACATCCTTTGGCTGCTCGACTATACATACAACTGTTTTGTCTCTGCGTGGGTCGGAGCAGATTTGGCAGATGTCTTGCTCGGAGAGGTTGCAGCAGATTTGACAGCGTTTGATTTTAGTTTTGACGTCCCGGATTGCGTCAGCAAGCGCCATAGCCTCTGTTGGCTGAGTTTTTAATATATGAAAAGCCAGCCGTTCAGCCGTCTTCGGCCCAACACCAGGCAGTTTGCCGAACTCTTCAATCAGCTTATTGAGACTCTCTGTATACAAATCACTCATTGGAATCAATTAAAGTACTCAAACTGACCGATTCTTTGTGTCATTCCCGCGCAGGGCCTGCCCTGAGCGCAGCCGAATGGGCGGGAATCCATTAAAGTTTTCAGCAAATTGGATTCCCGTTCCCCTGTCGTAGCCGAGGACAAGTTTCACGGGAATGACAAAATGCAATATATTGTTGTCAAATAGCTACTTATGTTGGTTTTCAATTAAAATTCGGACAGTTTGAGTTAAGTAAAAGTACATCATTTCAATCTTACTTCTCAATACCAAATATCAGCATCAGTGCCGAGATTCAACTCCAAATCTTTTTTTCTTACCAGTACGCACTCTGTGAAAACCTGAAAAGCCATCATTCCGAGCGATTTATCCTTTAGCCCTGAGCGAAGTCGATGGGGCAGCGAGTCGAGGAATCTGTTTATTTAATAGATTTCTCCACTCCGCCCCTCAGAGGCTTCGGTCGAAATGACAAACACGCCACACTTCAAACCAAAAACCAACAACTACTGTAAGGCATCCCCGAGCGGACTGCCTAGGAATAGGTGTGATATTATCCCTACCTCACGTTATTAGCAAAGCCGCTAACGTAAAAATCAGCGACGTAAAGAGCATTGAAGCTGCGATTTACGTCCGCTGCATTGCCTTGTTAGGCAATCAGTTCTTTTATTTTTATATCAAATTCCTTCTCAATAAACTTAAGTGTTTCTGGTTGTCCATCCAGAGAGGCTCGTACATGGGTTGTGGTGTAAAGTTTTGGCTTTGACCTCCACATAGCTTTGTTTCTGGAAACTGTCTTGCACCAATCAACAAGACAGACATATTCAGAAAGGTCAGGATCGTCATTATTATCATCCATGTTTTGACAACGAAGTGGCAATGATAGCAAAGGTTTCCCATTAACTATTACGTTACGAATCATTCCTGCTCTAGTCTTAATTTTGCCTACACCGACAAAACCATATCGCTTTAGATACGCTACAAAAGCATCTCCGGGGTTGAAACCAATCATCGCATCACGCCATCTTGTACCTTGACCTGCGGAAATGAAACCGAATTCTACATAATCATCCCAATTTCTATGAGGACCTTCACCAACATTGTAGTAATATATGCTATTTTGATAATCAAAACCGGAAATTTCTTTATGTAATGTACTGTGAGGTCTGAACTTGTCGGAAAAGTGTCCAGTTGCGATGTTAGTCGTCCATTTGCCGAGCTTCCATAAGAGTGTTTTTTCGATTAGCAATGCTTCTTTTTCGCTTAGACATCGTGCGATAACTCGAATAATAGGTGTCAAGCCCTCACGTTTTATCTCGGAAATACGTCTCGACTTAGCCGAGTCCGATTTATCATCCAAATGGGTATCCTTACGAGAACCTCGACCTTTACCGTAATAAAATTCTTCGTAATTACGAGGATCGATATATACGTACACGTAGTAATCGTTCATTTTTTTTTAGCCTAACATTGTATAAATGGTTTCAACTTATTCTTTTTAGGATGCAAAACTTCAGCCTAACATTCCATCTGCCAAACGGACTCATGCACGAGATGGTGATCCTTTTCGCTGGTGTCTTACTTGTAGTGAGCCTGCCTGCCCTGAGCGAGGCCGAAGGACCGAACCATCTACGGTTTAATTCGCGTGGCGTAGCTCGGCCTTGGCAATGCTGACCAGAGACCTCAGCGCAGCATTCACCAATTGTTCTCGGGGAAATACTTGGCAACATCTGGGGAGAGCAGGACCAAGTTCGTTCCTTATTGGAACCGCTTGGCATACTTGCCTCGCACACCACGTTTGAGTTTGGAAAGGTCGTATTCCTGCCGCAAATCGTCGGCCATTTCTCCGCTATTCGCCTTCTTCATAATATCTTCGTTAATTTAGAATTCGACAAATTCTTCTGGATAATGTGACAGATCCAATTTCTCTTGCTCAGGAATCAGCCGAATACCCCACTGTTGCATCGCCAGTGCACCAAAAAGAATTTCAATGGGAATTCCATTTTCATCATTTCCAATTTCATTGATAACCATCGCGTGGGTGGATATTCGTCTTCCTTCTATTTCAGCTTCTAAAAGTGCTGTTTCAGTTGTTTCTTTAATCTGTCCACCTATCGCAGATCGAAACGGTTCTTTGATTTTTGAAGTTATCAATAATGAAGACAATGAGTGTACAACATAAGTATTGCGTGCACCTGTATCAAATAATGTCCAGCATTCTCGTCCATTGACCTTGATCATTTGACGTATTCTACCCATTGTAAGCCTCGTCATTAAATTTATAAAGCCCAACTATGTATTATCTGATTCCATATAAGACACTTGCGGAACAAACATCATTATATTCCTTCTTATTTGCTTGTCAAATCTTTTATGCTCAGCATACCTGCTGTTGGACATCCCTGAGGGGATTACAGCATTGACCATATTTTACATTATTTATAACATACCTTACGAAACGAGTTCGTATGCAATTAATAGAAACGATTGTTCTGTCAAATTTGATTTAGTGAGTTGTCATTCCGTACCCATTCGGCTGCGCTCAGGGCAAGCTTTGATGCGGAATCCAGTTTTTCCATCAATTGGATTCCCGCCTTCGCGGGAATGACAACTTATAGATTCAATCCTGACAAACTGATAGCTTTCTTTTCTTCAAGGCGCTCGATGAAAATCACGCCTATTGGAGAACAATAAGGGAGATTGAATGGCTGTCAACTTGGCGTAGAATAGTGTAACTCGGTGCCAAAATTGGCACCTTCCGGGAGGCCGTAGGCTGACAATTTCGGCAACAAAATCAATTTTATTGGCACTTAAGTCTCTATATATGAAATACTTATCAGCAAATGAGAGGTTTGGTACTCGCTTGATGAACAGGCTGGTATCTGATTTGCACATAATTTACTTTTTGTAGATTGTTTAAGCGCGGAATTTTTTTGAGCAGGCATTTAAGGTTAAGGAGGCAAGCAATTATGGCAGTGAAAGAATTGGCATACCAAGCCGATGCAAGAGCACGTCTTTTAGCCGGCGTCGAAAAGCTGGCGTCGGCTGTCAAACCCACCCTTGGCCCGAGAGGTCGAAATGCGATCCTGGACAAAAG
>CAYNTC010000147.1:0-6066 GCA_964399795.1 uncultured Pirellulales bacterium
CCGATGAAATGCTCGAGCAAATAAAAGCTACCCTTGAAAGAAAGACCTTATTAGGCGAGCAACCTATTGCTGCTGATGTTAACAGGGGGGCACGGCATTTGCTCGCGCGAAAAGTCTTGGCTGCGGCGGCGATGTTGGCGCTGGTTGCTGTTTTGGCTGGCGTAATATACACAATTGTTGCTCCTCGACCGGAAGCTGAGCGCTTTGTTGCTAAAGCTCCGGAACCGGCTGAAGGAGCCGGTCAGGCCGTTCCCATTACTCATACTATGGCGGGTTTCAGCGGCAGGCTTAAATTAAAAACAAACGCTATGGTTGCAGTTGATGCGTTTATTAATAGGGCGATTGAAGACAACGGCCTATCGGATTATGTCACTGTGCGCAGCCGAAACGGAAAAAGCGTATATTCTTTGACCTGTTCCAGAGATGCTCTGAATTTGCTATTAACGGATTTGGCCAGCATCTGGCACAAAACTGACTCAGCAGCACTATTCGTTGAAACGGATAGTCCTGTCGAGCCGGTCGTGGTCAAAGCTGTAACCGCCGATCAGACCTATGAGATCATTAACCAGGATAGTCTCCAGGACGCTGTCGAGGTAGCTGCAAATTTGGCTGTCTTTAACAGCGTAGCTGAGCTTATGCCGGGCAGGGAACTTTTTTCTGCTGTTGACAAAAGAACAGAAAGCCTTGCGACGATACCGAAGCCGGTATTGACCGGCAGCCGGCAGAAGCCAAAGAGAAAGCCCGTTTCGTCGGATCAGAATTCGTCGCTAACGCTGACGATTGTGGTTACCGCCAACTGATGTAATTATACTCATCTTGATATCTTGGTAATTGGCAAACAGATAAGAGCAAAGGAATGCTTGAGCAGAAAGACTGTTGCCTCGTAGTTGTCGATGTCCAGGGCAAGCTCGCCCAGTCGATGTTCGATAAAGAACACTTGTTTGACAATATCCGGATACTCATCAAAGCCGCTAAGATTCTTGGCATTCCCCTTATTTGGTGCCAACAGTGCCCACAAGCGCTTGGCCCAACAGTACCGCCAATAGCAGAACTTTTAACTGAAAGCGAGCCGATAGACAAAAGTAGTTTCAGTTGTTGCGGAGACGATAACTTCAATGACAAACTACGAGCTCTTGGCCGACAGCAGGTTTTGTTGTGTGGAATAGAAGCCCACGTCTGCATTTATCAAACAACAATTGATTTGCTGCGGAAGGATTACGTTGTTGATGTAATCGCAGATGCGATCTCTTCCAGAACGCTGGAAAATAAGCAGTTGGCGATACAGCGAATGGTTAGTGAGGGTGCTCACATAAGCAGTACTGAAATGGCTATATTTGAGCTTCTCAAAACCGCCGAACACGCCAAGTTCAAACAAATCGCTGAACTAATAAAGTAGCTCATCGCTGAAATTGATTTTTATCGGTGATTTTTTTATAGAGATATTGTCTTCTCTAACCATTTAACTATTCATAGTCCGCCAGCTTATCCAGGTCCGAACTCTAATCTCTGAGTACCTAACTATGGACGATGAACTCCAACTTCACATAGCCGCAGACCACCTTCGCCGGAGGCTACAGAAGGCAAGCCACGTTTTTCAACAGCTGCGGTAACCGTAGCTGCCAGAAATGAAGGGTAACTAAGCCTTGTGCTGCTTAGCCCTTTTCTTCTTCCACAATTTCGCCCGTTTCCGCAAGCTTGAGCTCAATCGTAGCAATGCCTTTCTTTCCTTCCAGCTCGTAGAATATTTTGCCGCTCTCGATTTCCTTTGAGGCCTTAAGCTCTTCAGTGGAGCCAAAGTATTTCACAGCGGCGGTTTGAACCGTTGTCGGTAGCGAAGTATATGGAATGCTCTCCTCTGATGTGAGCACCTTGCCATCGCTGGCGACATCATATTCCACATCTTTGCCCTTCAATGTTGCCTCAACGTCGTAGATTACCTTGCCGCCCGATTCTTCCTTGTCGATCTTTCTGATCTTGCCACCGGCTGTTAACCTTTCAATGGTGGCTCGGGCAGGTGCGGGAACGTCCGACAGCGACACTACCTGAGTGGGGGCTTGTTTCTTTTCCGTTCGTCTTGAAATGGCTTCGCACCCGAAGAGCCCGACTATCAAGACGGCAACCAAAACACTCTGAAGAATCCGGTATTGCATTTTGGAACCTCCATATCTTTATTCTTGTTCCATCCCGCCTGAGTCTCATGCGATTGATTGACGATACACTATAGCACCATCTCAACCTATCAATCAGGATTATCGCTTCAATTTCAATGCGTGTCCAGTAAAATTCATAGTAGTAGGATGGACTTGCTACTCTGCGAAGTAGCGCTGCTACGTAGCACGAGTTAGCCCATGCGGTCCGAAATCCAATCCCCGAACACCTAACTACGAACGATGAACTCCGAGCTCACGGAGCCACGAACCCACCTTCGCCAAAGGCTTTCGTCTTCGCTTCCTCGCTCGCTAAAGCTACGGAGAATGAAAAAGCTATGACGGACAAGCCGGCGGGCAAGCCCACCAGACGAACGGCGGGCAAGCCACGTTTTTCGACAGCCCCGCTGACGCTGATTTTTGGCTGGAGCAAATATTGTCTCGTAATGTTAAAATCTACTTATGCTGGTGTTGGCGCAATTTGATACTCAATCCGTGTGGGAACCATCACTCGACGCGACGCATCCAATATTTCCAACGATACTAAATTGCCGGACGCATCATAGTCCAGAATAATACCGGGCTTATCCTCATCACTTTCAGCTACCGGCGTTTCGGCAAAAATCACGGTGAGCGTATCCGTTTGTTGATCATAAGTGACCTTCATTTGTCCATTCTCCAATATTTCTTGATTTTGCTGGTGCGATATACCGTTACAACTACTGGTGGTGCACGATCAATATCAACGAAAACTCGAAGTAGATACCTTTGAGGTGGATCACCAGCTTTAATACGTGACTGATAGACCTCACGACCCTGTCGCACAGTCTGAATTTGTTCAGGCGCAAACAGGACTTTGTCCACATCGTCCTGGCTGATTTGACGGCGAGCCATCTCCTCTTTTGCGTGTTCTGTCAAACGGTAATTCGTAATCGGTTTCGCTTTGGCCATACTTTATATAATTATATTGCCCTTCGGCTGTGAATGCAAAGTGAAATCCGCACAATAGCTTCATCTCACGACTTAATATATCCACGGCAATTTTATTCACTTTTGTCTGGAACAGTCTACTAACCCTGAACTCCAAACTCGCAGAGCCTCGAACCCGCCTTCGCCGAAGGCTTCCGTCTTCGCTTCCTTACTTGCTAAAGCTACGGAGCTCGTCACGGCGAAGTCTGTCGCTGACGCAGTAGGAAATGAAAAAGCTACGACGGACAAGTCGGCGGGCAAGCCCACCAGACGAACGGCGGGCCAGCCACGTTTTTCAATGGCAATGCCGAATGCACTTTTTTCTTGAAAAATAACCTTTCGGTTTTTAGTTATTCCTTGTTTGTTTCGGCCTTGGAGCACTGCTTAATGATTTCTTGTGAAGCAATAATCGCTGTCGCGATAACATTATCACCAAGGTAGAGGAATTTATCAGCCGTAATCTCAACCAAGTTCACATTTCTGTCCTTATCTCTCTCCTTTAATCGCTCAACAGCTTCTTCAACCTTTGCTTGGTATTTATATTTTTCAATACTTCCTCCCGAATGCACGATGCAATTCCTGATTACCAATAAGTCATTGATGCGATTACATTCATCTTTAATTTCCTTGAATGATATTCCAGCATCCTCGAAAATTTTCTTTCGCTTCTCAAACCAATTTCCTTTTGTCCTCTTTTTGATTTTAGAGATGTACTCTGATATAATCGCTTCGCCTATGAGGTCCATTGCTTCCTCTAAATATGAGCACACCATAATGAGCATGGCTTGTCGGAAGAGGTTTCCTTCAATGTACTCAAGGCGTTGGAAAGCCCGACCTATATCTTGTTCAGATAAGCCGCTATTGGTAAGACTAAATATGTTCTTTTGGAGATCGTTTTCAAATGAAGCATAAATCTGATAAATGGAATCAAGCTTTTTAGAGAGATATCCAATTAACTTTTGTGTAATCTTTGCACTCTTGCCTTTAATGGATAACATTAGATCAAGCATACTGACTAAATCATTTGCATCTTTTCATCCTTAGACATTTATCGAAAGCTACAAGATCAGGATGACGGACAGGAAGTTTGCGGCCATCTGCCAAAAGAATATCGAATGGCTTAAATGGTTGCCGGTGCAGAGCTTCACGAATACCTTGTAGATCCATTTGTCATTTCCCTTATCTTGACAAGGTTAAAAGTCCGCTTTTTGAGTATTATTGTACGAATTGTTGGGAAAAGGCAAGAAAAATAGTTAAAAGGCAATCCGCCTTCGTTTTTAAAAAATGACTGCGGCGGACAAGAATCAAATCAGCAAAGTAAAATTTTCTGAATAATGAAATTCGATGCTGGATTCTTGATGCTCATCGCCCCTTATGCGGCGGGTAAAGGACCTGCAGCAACGAGTTTCCTGCGTGCGGAGTCAACCGTCAAATTAAGCCCCTCAAGTGTCCGAGCACCAAGCAGAATGAGGTCTCCCCTCTCTGCGAAGACCACTTCATCTATAGTAAAATGGTCAGCCACCCTCATTATTGCAAAACCTGTACTTCGTGTTACCAATTCGCCGTTGGCCATAATAAAGGCAACGTCCTTTTTTTCTCTCTTAATGCTGATCTTTTCTAACTTATCGGCTGGAATCCAGGTGTACTCGCTGCCGGTATCCACTAGTACTTTGGGAATACTAATAGACTTTGATCGATTAGTATGATTCTCAATCCTGCAGCTTGTATAAAATGTACCCATATTAATATCTTACCTATTTGTATTATATTACGAAAATTGTAGGCAAAGGCAAGGAAAATTTTCGATCCTTCGGCTACGCTCAAGGCAAGTTTTCAATTGATGATTTTCGATTTTGAAATCGGCATCTGCAAGCCGCCAAACTACATCCATAGATGACGTTTTTTGCCAAGCCGCAGCTTCGCAAGCTCCGAATTGATTTGTTCTAGGTCGAAACATTCGGGGTCGAATTTCCCGCCTATCCATTCAACGAATTCATCGTGCTGTTCGTGTTTGGGGTCTTTTAGGGCTTCGAGCATCTCGTAGTAGCCCCAGATGCCGCCACAGTCCTCCGGCGGGCAGGCAAGTTTGCCCGATATGCAGAATGGATACTTCACGCCTTCGGCTGGCGGGCCGATTTTGACTACCTCAACAAGGTGCTCCCAGCCATCGCCAAAGTCATACTCATAGATGAACTTGCTCTTGACTGCCGGTGCCAGTTCACTCAGCATTACCTTGTTTTCATCCTCGGTTTCTTCCAGCTCGAATCGTGGGTCGCTCCAGCAACGGTCACGGCACATTGTCAGTTTCTCATACCTCGCCTGCCAATCTAATGAAGCCAGTTCTTCCCTCGTCGGCTTAGGTTGAGTGTCCGGAACGACGAACTGGTGCAAGTGCGAGTTGGTCCAACCCATAACAATCTGGATAACCTCGTGCAGGTCGCTAAGGTACATATCACTGGGCACGGCAACACGTCGCCAGATTGGGGGCTTACTGCCGCGTAATGTGATTTTTAGCTCATGTACCTGCACCGGTTGGGCTGGCTTCAGTCGCAATGTGGATTTCTTTCCCTTTGTAATAGTTGGTTTTTTCGTCATATCAGGCTCCTGTTTCGAGTATTATTGTGTGGGTATTCGGCAAAAGCAAGCAAAAAAGTGCACAAGTGCATAAGGGCACAAGAGCTTAACAGCCTTGCTGATTCCGGCTATTCGGAGCCAAGCAACCGTATAACAAGGGCATAGATGCTAACACAGATACAGACTAAGCCAAGGCTAAATAATATGAAACCAAAAACATTAATGACTGTCGCGATAAAAGCCTCTTCAAAATAAGGCGACTTGGCAGATCGCTTCTTGAGTATGAACCCAACAATACATAGCGGACATGCAATGCCAAGTAAGCCAAGTCCTGTCAGGATGCTTCTAAGGGAGGTCTTGTAGAAAGGCTGCTCGG
>CAYNTC010000148.1:0-6049 GCA_964399795.1 uncultured Pirellulales bacterium
AGCCGGATGCTTCGCCTTTCGGCTCAGCATGACAATAAAAACGGTCAGTTTGAGTATATTAATATACCGGCCCCATAAACTTACGCACGAGGTTCGGCAAAGGATAAAAACACGGTAAATAATAATAACCGATGCCCTTAAAGCGCTATCCACCAATCATTTTGGCTTCTGCTTCGCCTCGGCGAAAAGAACTTTTATCTGAGGCTGGTTTCGAATTCAAAGTCATCCCACCAAAAATCGATGAATCTACCTTTTCTGCCGACTACACTAATCCGAATGAATACGCCAGGCAATTGGCTTTAGCTAAGGCCAATAAGGTTGCCGAGCAATACCCGGAGCACCTGGTTATTGGCGCGGACACGATCGTCGATTTTGCAGGTAAAATTGTTGGAAAGCCACACAATGCAAAAGAAGCTGAGCAAATCACCCGCAAGCTATTTAGCGCATCTCACAAAGTGATAACTGCGATAGCGATTGTCAGGCTAAGCGACAACACTGAGATAGTCGAGAGTGACACCACAACAGTTTATCCGAAGAAATTAACCGAGGAGCAAATCGCTGAGCACATAAAAAGCGAGTCCTGGAAGGATAAAGCAGGGGCCTACGCTATCAAAGAAACCGCCGATGAGTTTGTCGAAAAAATCGAGGGAAGTCTAACAAACGTAATGGGCCTACCGATGGAGCTGTTGCAGAAAATGCTAAGAAGCGTTCCGCCCGTGTAGGCAAAATGCGCAAAGGGCCGAAACCAATTATTGCTGACTTACCACGGAAAATAGTAGCTATAGTGGCGGTGGAATAGGCCGATCGAACGCATCGCTATGAGAGCTAAGACCTGAACGGCGAGGTTGGCAAACAGGTGCAGGCCGACAACAGTGGTGCTTTTGCCAATGAGCTTGCCATATCCAACGGTGTGCAATTGAAGCTCCCAGACGAGAACAAACAGCCCTACGACTATAAGGTACGACCAAAAAGCCTTTGCAATCGGCTTAAGGAGGTAGTCCGGCCGAGCGGCTATTAAAATATCTCGGCCAACTGAAAACGTCAGAAGCACCATCGGAAAAGCAAACAACCCCGCAATCGCCAATATGTGGGCGATGACCGGCCAGTCGAGCCCAACCTTTCTCGAAATCCAGAGGAACATAATGCAAGGCAACAGAACAATAATGAGGGAGAGAACAAAAGTGGACAGTGACACCACGACGTTCCATATAAAGCCGAGAAGCCCGCCCATATAGACATCCGGAAGCTCCTCTACATCGAAGGCCGTCGAGTGAATTATTTCCATATAATACCAAAATAGACAACCCCAGGCTGCCAGTGTTGTAACCAGACCTGTTTTAGCATACACTCTAAATGCACCCATAGTGAAAGAATAGTCCGTGTGGCCAATGAAAAACTTGAAACACACAGCCGCCACTACAAATACCAAACCTGTTGCGTTTTGTGGCCTGGTAAAAAGTTTCCAACTGTCAATGAATACCGCATGGTAAAAACCTGGTAAGGGTTGTCCTGCCTCCTCCGGCTTCGGCTCGATTTTTTCGGGTGTTTCGAAGTTTTTTTGAGGGATTATGAAGCGCTGTCCGCAGTTGGTACAATGTGCCCGCTTGCCTGCGTGCTTACTATCGAAGGCGATAAGCGCACCACAACTGGGGCAGTTGAACTCAATGGTCATTTGTTCGTATTGCGTATAACGTATTGCGTATTGTGTTCAATTAATCTTTATTCGGCACAATACACTATAGGCATAACGCACAACTCATGATGAATTAGTTGCGCTGCATACAATCGACGAAGGCTTTTGTATTGTTGGCCCACTTCTGGGCTTCTAACAAATCAACCCTATCTTCTTTTACAAGCATAGACAGGTGTTTCTCCATCGCAATCATTTTCTCATCCGGTTTGTTTCGGGTTCTTGTCTGCAGTTGTGTGTACAGTTGTTCTGTTTTCCCGGTCCGTATAAGATTGGCGACGGCATAGTTATTGTTCAGTACCTCCATCGCCAAGATTCTGCCCGTGCCGTCCTTTTTCGGGACGAGCTTCTGACTGATTATATAGGCCAATCCGAGCGAGAGCTGATTTCGCACCTCAGCTTGCCTGCCAGCGGGGAAATAATCCAGTATCCGTGTCACTGTGCCGGTTGTATCTCTTGTATGTAAAGTCGAGAAAACCAAATGGCCCGTTTCGGCAGCCATAAGCGTCATGGCAATTGTCTCCGGGTCGCGCATCTCGCCGATGAATATGATATCCGGGTCCTCACGCATCATCTCACGCAATCCGTGAACAAAGGATTTGACGTCCCTTCCGACCTCACGCTGTGATATGATTGAATACTTCTGTGGGAATAGGTATTCAATCGGGTCCTCGATGGTTATTATTCGGTACGCTTGCTTCTCACTTATTCGGCCGATAAGTGAGGCGATGGTTGTAGATTTGCCTGCGCCGGTGATGCCCGTCAGAAGGACAAGGCCCTGTTTGCGATTGATTATGTCTTTCCAGATATCGTTGGGAAAGCCGATTTCCTCTGCTTTAGGGACATCCAGCGACAGCGCACGAATAGCCGCAGCAACGCCGTCATTTTCTCTGAATATATTTATTCTGAACTGTAAAGAACCCAGCCGATGAGAGCAATCAACACTATGTTGGACCTGCAATTTCTGAAGATTTTTGTCACTTGCCAACGGGTAGATGAGTTGTTCGGCTATTTCAGGCGTGACATTTGGTCCTTTGAGCTTAACCATGTTCCCGTCAATTCGATATGCCGGCGGTGCTCCGACCTTGATGTGCAAATCTGAGACCCGCATTGCACCACGCTCGTGGAAATAGTTAAGCATGTCAAGAATGCTCAATTGGCCCATCTCCGCGGTTTGATATACCTTAGCAGAAAGAGAATATTGCCCTGCCATATTTTTCTCCACCTGAATCTGTCGTTTCAGAACGGCATTTTGTTAATCTAAAAAACAAAAAAATCGGTAGTTTCTTTTTATCAATATCGTAAATAAGAAGCGAAATTTAAACGTTTTAAGTTTTATGCTATGGCTTTTCATTTTGCATTTTGCGTTTTCAGCCACCATAAAATTTAGCGAGACCCAAGAAAGGACATTATCACTTATACAGGTATACTAAAATGGCTTCGATGCTCAGTGTAGCCCCAACGAAAAGTCTTTAGTCCCGCTCATGATACATGAAATCCGGTACTCGCTGAATCTTTCCGTCGGCATCCACACAAGCAAGTATACTTGAGCCTTCGGCTAAAAGCACGCCGTCGCTTGCCCGAGTTAGTTTGTATGTGTGCTCGATTTTGCTTACGGTGACATTCGAGCAGGTGGTCTCAAGATACAACTTCTGGTCATATTCGGCGGGACGCCGGTATTTTATATGCAACTCCACGACTACGAAGAATATGCCGGCCTTTTCAAGGTCTCTATATGCCTTGCCGTTAGCGCGGAGCAGCTCGGTTCTGCCCATCTCAAACCAAACCGGATATACGCTATGATGGACCACGCCGCCCTTATCTGTCTCAGCGTATCGCGGAACGATTGTGATTGTTTGACTTTTGATTGTTGATTTTTTTGAAAGTTTTATTTCCATCCAGTCCAAAATAACAGATCAGCTTTACTCATGCAAGTACGAAGGAAAACCTTTATCCTCCCGCCGATCTTCGTGTGGTTCGTTTAGATTAGTAAGATCATTTAATCATTATAGTCTTTGATCCCCGTCATGCCTTTTTGGACGTCGTAGATATTTTTACTTGTGTATCTCGTACATGATGGTGCAAATCTATTTTTCAGGGTTGGTTTACTTCTGCTGATTTCCTGCGGAACTGCTTGCCCAGCTTTGTCATATAACTGTTTGAAGCGATAAAAGCTATCTCTTGATTAGCAGAAAATCTTGCATACTCTTGAGATATTTCCAAGTTGTTTGGCCAGTTTTAGTAGGCCGATTTTGTTTTTGATGATTTTTTGTTACGCTAATCAACCAGCGTCAATCTTTAGCACCCCCGCCCCTTGGATTTTACCATGTTTGAGTAGTAATAAAGCCTGGTTAGCTTGCTCTAAGGGAAATTCTTGGACTTCAGGGACTATAGGAATTTCAGCAGCCAAAGGCAGAAACTCTTCAACATCACTTCTGGTAATGTTTGCTACGCTCTTTATCTCTTTTTCCAGCCAGATATGAGTAGCGTAATCTAGTTTAAGCAGATTCTCTTTATCGTTAGCCTCTTTTCTAATCGCGTTTATAACCACTCGCCCACCTTTTTGAAGCGTTCTCAGCGCCTCGACTATTGGTTGCCACGCTGGCGTGAAATCGATCGCGGCGTTAAGTAGTTCTGGTGGCATTTCGCCGGTTGCCCCCACCCAATCCGCGCCAAGCTGTTTAGCCAGGTTCTGGTGCTCCACTTGCCCGGGCCTTGTGAAAACAAACACTTTACAATTTTTATGCTTATGCTTGACTATCTGTATTACAATATGAGCTGAAGCCCCAAAACCAAACAGCCCAAGGATTTGACCATCCTGCAGATTCGTCAACTTTAACGCCCTATAGCCTATCGCGCCGGCACAGAGAAGCGGAGCTGCCTGGGAATTCAAAAATTGTTCCGGGATCAAATAAGCAAATTCTTCGGAAACAATTGTATATTCAGCGTAGCCGCCATCAGCGTCACAACCGGTACCGCGAAACTCAGGGCACAAATTCTCCATATTAGACCGGCAAAAGTCACACTTTCCACAGGCCGAATTTATCCAGGCGATTCCTACACGGTCTTTCACTTTGAACTTCGTCGCTCCGGAACCCAGACGGTCAACTCTTCCGACAATCTCATGGCCAAGAATGATGGGCAGTTTAGCCTGGAGCCGGCCTTCAATCTCATCAAGCTCAGTATGGCAGACGCCGCAAGCCAAAACCTTAACCAAAATCTGTTTCGGTCCAGGCTCAGGCCTCTGTATTTCCATTAACTCTAAAGGTCGCTCTTCGATTAACGCCGTTTTTTTTAGAACTATCGCCTTCATCTGTCAGGTCCCCTTGTAGTTTTAATTTGCCATAACTTCTCAGCAAGCTGTTCAATATAGCCGGCGTTTTCAAGCTTATGTCTCCATTTTGATGGTATACATTCAATCCCGTAATATGCGCCTGCAATTGCTCCGGTCATTGCAGAAATAGTATCCCTATCTCCGCCTAAATTGAAAGCGTAATCTATCGCTGATTCGAAGCTCGATGTCGCCAGAAACGAAAATATGGCTATCGGTACCGAATTGAACGCTTCTACTGTATTTCCCAGCTCGGCAACAACGCGTGACCTATCAGTTGCTTTACTCAGTAGTGTTCTAATGCGTTCTAATTTTTTCACATATATATCAACTTCGGAAAACTCTTTCAGTTCTTCAAGAAATGCTTGCTTGTCCAACTGGTCTGTTTTTATCTTTACTGCGAGAGCCACTGTAAAAGCTTGTAAAGCCGCTCCTTCCATGCCCCAGGGATGAGTATGAGTAATTCGGCTGGACCAATAAGCAATCTGGTTTAATCTACTCTTGTTATCATAATAAAAAAGCCCAATCGGCGCTACCCGCATAGCTGCACCGTTACCGTATGACCCACCGGGATATATCTTCTCAGCAGCTTTCTTCCAGTTCATACCTGCTTTTATCATATTGAAGATGTATGGTGGCCCCGGACCATAGCCTCGCCAGGGCTCCATCTCATAATTATCAAGGAATGTCTTGGCCAAATGGTTTGCATTGAAACCTTTGTTCTTTATCAGAGACTCAGCTACGCCTATCATCATGGCTGTATCGTCGGTATATTGTTTGCCTGCTGCTCCAAGTTGATCACCTATTGCGCTACCGATAAGACTGCCGATAAATTTCGATTTGAGTGTATGTATTTTCATCCCTATACATAAAGTTCAACATGAAAAGCATTCTCACGAATAGAAAATGCTTTTAATCGAGCCGCTCTTTTCTTTGATCTGTCTTAAAGCTATATCTATCGACCGAGAGCCTATGCTCTGACCCCGAATTATGTACCAGTCTTGATTAGAGAGCTATCCACGTTCTTT
>CAYNTC010000149.1:0-6019 GCA_964399795.1 uncultured Pirellulales bacterium
GTCACTTTCACTCAAACCAGCTGGCGGATTTGCCGCAATCTTAAGTCAGGACTGAACCATGAAAAGTCAATCAATTGCTCCGACAAAATGACATTATCTCGTTCAAGAAAAAAAGGAAGGTTTGCTATGAATCATTGTCGTTTTTTACGAATCATTGTTGCCATGTTGATGACCAGTGTGTGCGCCATTCTCATGGCTGATGAAATGGCCGTGCAATCGGCAAGCAAGGATGCGTCGGGTGTGACGCTCACGTTGGAGTCCGGAACATTGCGCTTGGACGTGTGCGACGATCGCACGATTCACGTGATGGGCAGTGCCACAGATCAGTGCGAAACCAACCTGGACTTTGTGGTGAACCGGCAGTGGACAGCCGTTCCCTTTGAATGGATCGAGCAATCGGACCAATTGGTTTTACGCACTGAACGCATGGGGGTTGAAATCGACCGGGCCACGGGCGCATTGACCTTTGTGGACGCGGCCGGGAAAACACTCCTGCAAGAGCCAGCCCAGAATGCCAGGTCCCTCACGAAGAACGAGGACGAGACCTACCGCGTTGAGCAGACCTTTCTGTCACCCGAGGACGAATATCTCTACGGCATGGCCCAGTGTCAGGACGGCGTGTGGAATTGGCGCAGTATGCCTATCGAGCTGCGCCAGGTCAATACCCAGGCCGCACTGCCCGTACTGGTGTCCAGCCGGGGCTACGGCCTGCTTTGGAACAACGCCTCGCTCACGGATTTCAATCCCGTGGATCACGAAATATATCTATCTGTGAGCAGCGAAAGCTCGTCCAACGGCGGCCCCACGGCCACCGAACAGTTACGCGGCAGGAGGGGTAGGACGCCACGGGGTAATCGTACAGGCACGTTCACCACGGGCGAGGCAGGCCAATACGTGTTTTTTGCAAAGGACGGTGACCGCCGCAACGAGATCGGCATTGAGGTGAACGGTCAAGCCCTGGCCCGCCTCCAGAACATGTGGGTGCCGTACACATCGGTCGGCACACTGTCACTGCCTGCAAACACGACCTGTTCGGTGCGTCTGTTGGGCGGCGGCAGGAACGCCCGTGTCTTTGCCCGGCCCCTGGGTGACACCACCACGTTCCGCTCCCAGGTCGGCAAGGGCATTGACTACTACTTTTTCTACGGTCCCGAATTCGACGACATCGTGAGTGCGTATCGCCATGCCACGGGCGCTGCACCGCTGTGGCCCAAGTGGGCCTATGGTTTCTGGCAGTGCCGCGAACGCTACTCCAGCCAGCAGCAGATTCTGGACACCGTGGCTGAATTCCGTAAGCGGCAGATCCCCATCGATCTGATCGTGCAGGATTGGCAATACTGGGGACCGCACGGTTGGGGCGCATATCAGTGGGACACATCGAAGTATCCCGATCCCAAAGAACTGATTCAGTCACTACACCAGCAGAACGTGCGTTTCATGATCTCGGTGTGGTCCAATCCCCAAGGCAAGGCCGGCAGCGATTTGAAATCCAAAAACTTGACCATCCCGGGCACGGATTGGGTGGATCAGACCAATCCGGCGGCCCGTGAACTCCGCTGGAAATACCTAAACGCGGCCTTCTTCAAACCCGGTACGGACGCCTGGTGGCAGGATGCCACGGAACCCGGTGACGACGGTAATGGTATGGCCGGTCACCGTGTGTTTATCGGCTCGGGCGATCGGTATCGCAATGCGTATCCGCTATTCGCCAATCAGACCGTCTACGAAGGCCAGCGAAACACCACCACGGACAAACGCGTCTGTACCCTCACCCGCTCGGCCTTTCCCGGACAGCAACGTTATGCCACGGCCCTCTGGTCCGGTGACATCGGCGGTAACTGGGATGGGCTTCGTCGTCAGATACCGGCCGGTCTGCACGTGTGTCTGACAGGCCTGCCCTATTGGACCACGGACTGCGGCGGTTTCTTCCGTCCGCGCGACCAGTATCAGTCCGAGGATTTTGCCGATCTCTTGATGCGCTGGTTCCAGTACAGCACGTTCTGTCCGGTCCAGCGTGTTCACGGCTACCAGAGCGAGACCGAGTTCTGGAAGTTCCCGTTGGCTATGGATACCATGATCAAGTACGACCGTCTGCGCTACCGTCTGCTGCCGTATATCTATTCCCTGGCCTGGCGCGTCACGAACGACGGGTATACCCTGATGCGGGCCTTGCCCATGGATTTTCGTAGTGATTCGAAGGTGTTTGACATCAGCGATCAGTACATGTTCGGTCCGGCGTTCCTGGTCAATCCTGTGACACAGCCCCAGGCCAAGTCACGCGAGGTTTACTTACCGGCCTCCACCACATGGATCAACTTCTGGACCGGCGAAGTCCTGACCGGTGGCCGGCGAATGGACACAGCCGCACCGCAGGGCACGATCCCGCTGTTCATGCGTGCAGGCAGCATCGTGCCCACGGGACCGTATATGCAGTATGTGGACGAAAAACCGGCCGACCCCATCGAGCTGCGTATCTACGCCGGGGCCGACGGCAGCTTTACCATTTACGAAGACGAAGGCGACTCCTACCGGTATGAGAAGGGCGCGTGTTCGACCATTCCGATTCAATGGGATGAAGGGAAGCAAACCCTCGTCATCGGCAAGCGTAAGGGGGAATTCCCCGGTATGCTTAAAGAGCGGAAATTCCACGTTGTATGGGTGTCGCCCGATCACGGTGTCGGCATGGACCCGACCGAAAAGCCCGATGTCGTAGTCAGGTACAACGGAAAAGCCGTGCGCATAAAGAAACCTGGAAACAAATAAAACGGAAAGCGAGTTGTGTATGGATTGTGTAGCAAATGGTCGAAAAGGTCTGGCCTTGATGGGGCTGGCTTTGTTTATCGCGAATGGTGTGTTTGCCGGCGGCGGTCCGATGGGCGACGTGAAAACCCTTCCGGCCGCGTCCGGTTCCTTCGATTCCGACTGGCGTTTCTTGCGAGCGGACGCTCCCGGCGCCGAGGCCCCAGGCTTCGATGACTCCGCGTGGCGGCTTCTAGACGTGCCGCATGATTGGAGCATCGAGGATCTGCCGCCGCTTGAAAAGTCATTGGTTCCGGAATTACCGGTTGTAACCGGCCAATGGCGTTTTCAAAAAGGCGATGACGCTGCATGGAAAACGCCCGACTTCGATGATAGCCAATGGCAGAGCGTCACGTTGCCGGACACCTGGGAGCATCATTCGGATTACACCAGCAACAACGTTTATGGCTGGTTCCGGCGCCGCATCGAAATCCCCGCCGAGTGCAAAGGCAAGGACTTCGATCTTCTGCTCGGCTGTATTGACGATGTGGACGAAGCCTGGTTGAACGGTGAACGCATCGGCGGCACGGGATCGTTTCCACCCGATTACAGTACGGCCTGGAATTTTTCGCGACGCTATCGCGTTCCCGCGTCGCTCGTACGCGGCGACGGTTCGGATGTGCTCGCGGTGCGCGTTTTTGATGAGAACGGCGGTGGTGGTATATACGAGGCCGGGATGAAATCCGTTCGCGTCGGTCCATTCGATCCTGCTCAAAGCGCCGGCGGTGCTGCGACCGGTTATGTCGTGGGAGGAACGGGCTGGTATCGCAAGCATTTCACCCTGACGCCTTCCGATTCAGGGAAGAAGGTCACGATCTGCTTCGACGGCGTCTATATGAACGCCGACGTTTGGCTCAACGGTCGTCACTTGGGCAATCATCCATATGGTTACACGCCGTTTGTCTTTGATCTGACACCCTATCTCAAACCCGCCGGCCAGGAGAACGTGCTTGCCGTTCAGGTCAAGAACACCGGCAAAAACAGCCGGTGGTATAGCGGCTCCGGCATCTACCGCCATGTCCGGCTTGCGGTTGCCGATCCCGCGCACATCCCGGTTTGGGGTGTGCATGTCGTCACGACCGAGATATCCAAAACCACTGCCACGGTCAGCGTTTCCACCACCATTGAGAACGACCGCGGCGCGGACGTTGCCGTCCGGTTACGCACTCACTTGGTCGATCCCGACGGCAAGGCCACCAAGCCGCAGGAATACAAAGTCCAAGTTCCCGCCGGGAAACGACAGGAATTCACGCAGGTCTTTTCCGTGAACAAACCCGTTCTTTGGTCTCTGGACAACCCCGCGCTCTATCGCGCCGAAGTCGAACTGGTTGAAGACCAGAACATCCTCAACCGTTCCGGGACCACGTTCGGCATCCGCACCCTGAGGTTCACTGCCACGAACGGCTTCGAACTCAACGGTGAGGCGGTGGAACTCAAAGGCGGCTGCATGCACCATGACAACGGCCCGCTTGGTTCCGCCACAATTGACCGTGCGGAAGAACGCCGCGTCCAACTGATGAAGGCTTATGGCTTCAACGCCATCCGCACCAGCCACAATCCGCCGTCGCCCGCCTTCCTCGATGCCTGCGATCGCTTCGGCGTCCTCGTCATGGACGAAGCCTTTGACATGTGGGAAAGAGCCAAGAATCCGGACGACTACCACCTCTATTTCAAGGACTGGTGGAAACGCGATCTCGAATCCATGATCCTGCGTGACCGCAATCATCCCAGCGTGATCCTCTGGAGTGTCGGCAACGAAATCAACGAACGCGCCGATCCTTCCGGCATCGCCATCTGTGAACAGATGATTTCCGTCATCCGCCGGCTCGACACCACGCGTCCGATCACCGAAGCGATCTGCGGCTTCTGGGATCATCCCGGCAAGCAATGGGCTGATACTGCGCCCGGTTTTGCGCCGCTCGATGTGTGCGGTTACAACTACCAGTGGCAGCAATACGTTCCCGACCATGAAGCTTTCCCCGCGCGGATCATGGTCGGCACCGAATCGTTTCCCAGGGAGGTTTTCGAGAACTGGCAGGCCGTGCTTACTCACCCGTGGATTATCGGCGACTTCGTCTGGACCGCCTGGGATTACCTGGGCGAAACCGGCATTGGCAACGCCGTTCTTAACAACGCGCAGAATCCCAAGAGTTTCCCTTGGTTCAACGCTTTTTGCGGCGACGTCGATATCTGCGGTTTCAAAAAACCCCAGTTCTATTATCGCGAAGTCGTTTGGGGCGATTCCAAGGTGAACCTCGCCGTCCACGCCCCCATCCCGCCCGGACGCACCGAGAGAGTCAGCGCCTGGGGCTGGCCCGACGAACGCCAAAGCTGGACATGGCCCGGTTCCGAAGGAAAATCGCTCGATGTGACCGTTTATTCCAGTTGCCCATCCGTGCGTATCGAGTTGGACGGAAAGGAAATCGCCACCCAAGCCTTGAACAACAAAATGATCGCGCGCTTTAAAGTGCCTTACCAACCCGGTGAACTCCGCGCAGTCGCTCTGTCCGATGGCAAGCCCGTCGCCAGCGCCAGCCTTCGCACGGCGGGCGAACCCAAGGTCATCCGGCTTACGGCCGACCGCTCCACCATCCGTGCCGATCGCAACGACCTCTCTTACGTCACGGTCGAAATCGTTGACCGGCACGGCACGGTCGTTCCCAACGGATCCATTCCCGTGCATTTCACCGTCACCGGCGCGGGCGAACTGGCCGCCACCGACAGCCCCGCCCCGAACGACGCATCGAGCTTCCATCTGCCGGTGCGCAAAACCTGGCAGGGCCGTTGCCTGGCCATTCTCCGGCCCAAAGGCGACTCCGGCAAAATCACGCTCAAAGCCGAAGCCGAAGGTTTGAAAGCTGCAACGGTGGTTGTCAAGACGCATTAACTGGAGGTCCGATCAGTAGTTCAAATGTTTGATTTCCCGGAAAGAAGAATAAGAAGGGGCCTCACAATGGGCATCGTTACAAATATTCTAACAGCAGTTTTCGGTATCGCGTCAGCCGCGCGGGCAGCCGGCAAAATGATTCTCAGGAAGAAATCATCCACGTCCAACGTATTTCCCATGAGTCTGCTTCTATGGGGGATTTTCACACTTGCCACAATTCATCATCTCAACGCGGCGCAACTCAAACCGCGTCTCGTCGTGCTGACCGACATTGCACCAGGCAACATTGAACCCGATGACCACGAATCCATGGTTCGGCTCCTTGCCTACGCC
>CAYNTC010000150.1:0-6004 GCA_964399795.1 uncultured Pirellulales bacterium
TCTGCCAACTATCATTCACTGCTATATCGATAAATTCCTGAGCTTTGGCCTCTGTCTTATCCAAGGCGGAAAGTCTCTTAAGGTCCTCGGTTACCTTTTCTCTGACGGAGTAAACATCCTGCTCCTTTTGCTGCACGCTGTTTTGCAATTTCAGCGTGGCAGTGCTAAAGATTTGATCTACACTCTCCGGTTCGCAGGCTTTTTTGGCTTCTATTACTCGGAATAGTGCCGTTATCTGGTCAGAAGTGTCTTTTGTCGTTTGCCTCGATGGATCCTTAGCTGGGCCAATACTTTCGTACATTCTGGGCTTTTGCGCGCTCAACAAGCCAAGTTCGTAGCCCTGCAACTGGTCAATTGAAAAGACAACTCGTATCAATGGTACAAACTCATACCCGTACCCGGCTACAGAAAGTCTACTGAGGTGTTCATCTATCTGGATATCCGTGGCGCTGAGCAATCCTGTCTTACCAACATACAGTCTGATTTTGTAGTAAATATTTAAATTGTTCTTTTCTTTCCTGATCGCATACGTCTTAGAGCCGTCGATTATGAGCCATTTACTGCCCTTTTCTTTTACAGAGGCTGAAGCGTCCTGCGTTAAGGGATTTTTATTATTCTCAAATTCCGTTCGCAGTTTCTCTGAGATGACAGCAGCATCAAGACTCTTCTGTAATCCTGGTTCAATCCGAAACAAAAATACTTTATATTTTTCTGCCTGAATTTCAGCAATATTTTGATAATCACCTGCTAACTGCTTAAGTTGTTCCGGAGTTAGCTGTTCAATATCTGAGGCGGTCTTATCGATAGCGGCGTCAGCACGCGTTTTAGCATCCTGGAGAATCTGCTCAATTTTGGCGTTTATTTTACTGCGAAAGAGTCTCTGCCCGACGTCGGAAGCTACTTCTGCATACCTCTTTGTTCTGTCAATCATTGGTGAGTTCGGGTCGTTGGGATCGGCTGGCACCTGCTCGGTGAATAGTTGGTCTCTGTTTCTCTGGTAGTATTCTTCGGCTTCCTCTTGTTTAGGTTGTTCTATGATCGGTATTATATTGTCGGTTTCGAGGGCAATATATTCGAGCTGGACTCTGTCCGTGAGTTTATAGCCGAAGCCATAAGGATTCTCCTGGCTTACCTGGCCAGGAAAAAACTTCTTATATTTATTGAAATGCTCAACAACTTCCTCTTCTGTAGGCTCTTTTTGAGTTTCAGCAAAAACAGCCGAATCAAAGCGAACCAACTCGGCATTGATGGTTTCGTTTTCCCGACTAACGATGTGGGCAAGCTGAGAGACGGTGACATCTTCTGCCGAGCATGCTATATTGGTATATTGCAGCACTGCCAAGAGTTTGCCAAAAGTCGCCAGTATTTGCTTCTGGGGAATACCTTGACGGTTTACTAACGTTCCTATGATTTGCGAATACGTCTGGCCCTGAAATAATTGAGGTATTATCCTTGCAAGCAAATTGCCTGCTTCACTGTTTGGGATTCTAATGCCGGCAAGCTCGGTTTCATTTTTAAGAAGCAGCCAGTATATATCGCTCGGCACCGAACGCTTATAAAAGTCACGAATTTGCGCATCACTAATTCTGTATTGGTTTCTTATTATCAGTTGCTTAATACGGTTGACTAACGAGGCGGAACTTCTACTCTCCGAGAAAAGCAATTCGGCCAGCAGTATTGCCCGCAGGTCCTGAGGCTGAGACCTGAGCAGATCACCAATCCTTAGCATTCTGAGTGTATCCAACTCTTGCTGGGCCGCATATCGATCGTAGCTCGTTATCTTTCTTTCGTCTGCGAAATATGCTATCGTCTGGTGCATACCGGTAGATGATCGCAGCAGATATGACAGCGCAGTACCTCCTATGAAGCCGATCATAATAACGATGACCACGACAGCCATCACCTTCGTTCTGTTCTTTCGAAACCATTTCACAAGGTTCATACTTGTGCTCCAAATTTGCCAAGCCCTGTTTCGTTGTGTAGACTAATCATGCTAAAAAGGATATGTTGCGCATGTTATGCACGACATAGCAAGGCAACTAGTCTATATATAATCTTAAAACACGAGAGTATAAGCAGCTCTTTGAGCTTTGCAAGAAAAATAATAGTTTATTGCCGAGCTGTCTATCCTGAAACTGAGATTCGTTTTCCAGAAGAATATCAGACTGTAGCTTCTAATACTGATTGCGAATAATCAATTTGCTTATTCTTGTCATTTCGAGCGCAGCGAAGCGGAGTCGAGAAATCTGCTTTTTAATGGCTAAGCCATAAATAGATTTCTCCACTTCGGGTTGCTTCGCAACCCTACGGTCGAAATGACAAAGGCGCAAATATCAAGCACAATTGGTATAAGCATGGCTAAAAAGGCGTCCAACGAGAGCGGAAGGCATATAAACAGTTTGTAATTCGATGCGGCTGTCCTTATGATGTGAATGTAAAAGATGGACAGAGAAGGGACATATCTGAACTCGACTCGAGCTTTTGCCGAGGCCTGTGAGTATTTAGCTGGGGGTGTCAACTCACCGGTACGGGCGTTCGGCGGACTAGACGTAGGTCCACTATTCATTGCCGGCGCAAAGGGCTCGCATATCTACGATATAGACGGCAATGAGTATATTGATTATGTCGGCTCATGGGGACCTATGATACTGGGGCATGCTCATCCGGAAGTATTGAAGGTTATCCAGGAGGCAATGTTGAAAGGAACCTCATTTGGGGCACCTACGCTGGCTGAGACGGAACTGGCCAAAAGGATAGTTGGGGCCTTTGAGTCCATCGAAAAAGTCCGGCTTGTCAGTAGCGGCACCGAGGCGGTAATGACAGCTATTCGTTTGGCCCGTGCCTATACAGGCAGAGATTTGATAGTCAAAATGGCGGGCTGTTATCATGGGCACAGCGATTCACTTCTTGTCGCTGCCGGCTCCGGCGTAGCAGAACACGGCGCAGCTTCGAGTGCCGGTGTCCCTGAGGCGACAGCTAAATTGACTATTGTCTTGCCCTACAATGATATTAACGCAGTAAAGGCAGCTTTCGAGAAACACGGTGGTAAGATTGCGGCGGTTTTAGTAGAGCCGATCGCGGCTAATATGGGTGTTGTGCCGCCGCGAGAAGGATATCTTACGGCGCTACGAGAGTTATGCGATCAATATGGAGCAGTTCTGATATTTGATGAGGTGATAACAGGTTTTCGAGTAGCGCTTGGTGGTGCACAGGAACTTTATGGCATAAAAGCAGATATTACATGTCTCGGCAAAGTTATAGGTGGAGGACTACCTGCAGCGGCTTTTGGGGGCAGGTCGGAAATTATGGATATGCTGGCACCGGCTGGGCCGGTTTATCAGGCGGGCACACTCAGCGGCAATCCACTCGCAACCGCTGCAGCCAATGCCACACTGGAATTGCTCGATTCCCAATGCTGGATACTCGATTTTCGAGAAGTATCGAGTTATGAGTATCTCGAATCGAGAGCAGCTATGTTAGAGCAGGGTCTTGCCGATGCTGCGAAACAGGCGGATGTCTCTGTTACGATAAATCGTGTTGGCTCGATAATGAGCTGCTTTTTTACCGATAAGCCGGTTAGGAATTTTGCTGATGTTCAGGCGACCGATATAGGTCGTTTCAAGAGATTCTTTGCACAGATGCTAAAGCGAGGCATCTATTTAGCGCCGAGCGCCTACGAGGCGATGTTTATTTCACTGGCCCATACAGTACGCGATATTGAAAGCACCATCGAGGCAGCCAGAAATAGCTTTCAATATATCAAGAATTAAATTTACCTTGGCTGAGCTCCACGAGCCGTGTTTTCTATATTACTCAAACTGACCGATTCTTTGTGTCATTCCCGCGCAGGGCCTGTCCTGAACTGGCCGAATGGGCGGGAATCTATCAAAGTTTTCAGCAAATTGGATTCCCGTTCCCTTAGGGATAAATTTCACGGGAATGACAAAGGGAAATATGTTGTTGTCAAATAAGTATTTACGTTAGTTTTCAATTAAAATTCGGTCAGTTTGAGTATATTACAAATGTGATATAAATTGATAGCTGCCTGAGTCCACAGCGAAAACGGCAGCTCCTTCATCCATCCGCAGAAACCACACATTATTTTCCGGTAGCTTGATATCTTCGACAGATTCTTGTCTTTCAGGGCTGATGACACTACCGGCATCTTTGGCGGGTACATAGACCGTGGCTGTAGTATTGGCTGGAACCGTTACATTCAAAGTTAGGGTGCCATTGTCGATTTTCCAATCGCTAACGATTTTACCATGGACAGAATCGTAGCTGGCTTTGGCATACGTCAGGCCTCCGCCGGGCCTTGGGCGAATTATAATTTTTTCATAACCAGGCCCGTCGGTTTCGATGCCTGCTACTGTGCCAAACAGCCATCGACCTACCGACCCAAAGGAGTAATGGTTGAATGAATTCATGCCGGGGTCCTGGAATCCTTTTTCTTCTGTCCAACCATCCCATCGCTCCCAGATAGTAGTTGCGCCATACTTAATGCTGTAGCCCCAGCTGGGAAAGGTATCGTTATTAAGCAAACGATACGCGATATCAAGATGGCCGGTTTCTGTAAGTGTGGGTAATAGATAACTCAGTCCGACAAAGCCCGTCGAAAGGTGCCATCTCTTTCTTCTGATCGCATCAATTAGATACTGCGTGGCGGACTGACGTTTGCTTTCAGGCAAAAGATCGAAGTGTAAAGCGAGCAAATAGCAAGTTTGCGTATCACCGGTAACTCTGCCATCCTGCGAGACATAAGCCTCATTAAACGCGTTTTTGATTTTCTGAAACAGCTCTTCGTATCTTTTTGCATCTTGTTTATTACCGATGGCATTAGCCATTTTTGATAATAATCGCGTGCTATAAGCAAAGTATGCCGTGGCAATAACGTCTTTGGGCGTATCTGAGCCGATAGAAACCCAGTCGCCATAGCCATAAGCCGGACGAAGCAGGTTTGTGCTATTTTTCTTTAAATATTCGATCCATTTTTTCATCGATTCATAATGTTGTTCAATGACTTGCTTGTCACCATAAACCTGATAAATTGTCCACGGACAAATAATCCCGGCGTCGCCCCAGGCGGGAACACCATCGCCCATAGCTGCCAAACGAGGTGCAACATCCGAAAATGCCCCGTTTTCGTTCTGGGCATCCTCAAGGTCAATAAGCCATTTAGTGAAAAAGGCAGCTACGTCCATGTTGTAAGCCGCTGTCCGGATAAATATCTGTGCATCGCCTGTCCAGCCCAATCGTTCATCACGCTGTGGACAGTCGGTTGGGACCTCGATGAAGTTTGAACGCTGCCCCCAGACGATATTGCTGTAAAGCTGATTGACCATGGGATTGGAGCACTCAAATGAACTGACAAGCGGTGTGTTTGAGTGCACCACAATTCCCGTAAGCGCATCAAGTGAGGGTTTGTCCGGATAGCCCGCTACCTCAACGTAACGGAAGCCATGATAGGTGAAATGTGGCTCCCATATTTCAGTGGCGTCGCCCTCGAGAATGTAAGCATCAGTGCATCGCGCCGACCGCAGATTCTCAGTATAAATAGTCCCATTTGGATTCAGCATTTCTGCAAAGCGCATTACAATCTTTGTACCAGCTTTGCCTTTGACCTTAAGTTTAGCCCAACCAGAGAAGTTCTGCCCCATATCAAAGACGTATATGTTTTTCTTCGGTTCTGTGATTTTTACCGGCTCGACCTGTAGAATTTTCTGGACAGTGACGCCAGGATAAGATCGTAGCTTGCTCGGAATTTTTTCTGTGACGCTGACATTATCCCAACCGGAGTCATCAAATCCAGCCTGTGCCCAGCCGGACATTTCCTTGCGCGCATCGTATACCTCACCCATCAAAAAGTCTGCCTCCAGATGCGGGCCGTATGACGCCTTCCAACTCTCGTCAGTTACAATCGTTTTTCTTGTGCCATCGTTATATTCGATCTCAAGCTGCAACCAGAGTCGTGGATTGCTCCCATAGTTTTCTCGCTTTTGTCCGA
>CAYNTC010000151.1:0-5992 GCA_964399795.1 uncultured Pirellulales bacterium
TTACCTGCGCAGATACCGCCCAAAATACCTATGACTGGTTTTTTTTGGGTATTGCACACAGCCAAGCAATCTAAGCGCTCTCCCTAATAACACCCAAAAGTATTATACAGATTCGAGAGTGTGTGTCAATACCTTGTGCTAATTTTTTCTGCGGGATTTAATGTGCTGTGAGCTTACATTCAGGCTTTTTAGTTGGAGACGGCTCATGTCCTTGTGCACGCCTTGCATACCCTGTCCGGCACGCAAACGTCAATTCGTATGCTCACAAGGCATGAACTCCATAGGGTATAGCAACAAGACCGCCCACAAAATAATTTTTAGCCACCACGTCCCAGCTCATGTTCTTGGCAAGCTCATAGCCGGTTTGAATGAGGTGTTCAGCTTGTGTTTGATCCTGGGGCAATCGGGAGAGAATTTCTTCTGCTACCTTTCGGCTCTCATTTGCTTCCGTGCGGTCCCGCGTTGTACGGTCGATTTGCAGAAGGTCTTCGATATCGGCGTAACTAAAATCTACCAGATTAGTGTAATCTGCGATAATGACGTTCTCAACGTTTTTGCCACCTGAAACATCACGTAAGAAACCTGTGCATCCACATACACTGCTTACGACGCATATTCCGCCAAAAGTCAGCGGCTCGAACTGAGATATCCCAAAAGGTTCGTAAGTGCTTTGGCCAAATTCGACATCAGTTCCCTTACGGATGTCCATAAACTCCATGTCCTCCGGCATTGACCTGCCACAGCTCTTACGGTTAAATCCGAACTGATTGATGAACACGATTTTTATATTGCGGCTTCTGGCATTGAACCTTTGAATGTGTGCATAGAAATTCGCCTCGCCGCCTGAGAGATCAGGCCAACCTTCATGGTGGGCAACAGGCCAGTCGTAATTAGATTCCATATTTTTTATATCATTCGTGTGGCGCTGCGAAACTTCAGTTGATAGTAGAAATAATACAGCTGTTTTGTCCTGGTTTCTAAGCGTTTCTTCCATTGTGTATAGAACTTGCAAGTCACGCCACAATCCTTTGCTTTTCACAAGTCTTGTGACATGTGTAAATACATAATCGGGTTTGAATCCGAGAAGGTTTTTACAATATGCCTGCAGTTTTCTCTTGGATTCAAGCTTCTGGGCAGCATTGATTTGATATGCTGGTATACCATTGTAGACGATACCAATGTTGATAGTTTCAAATTCCGGTGCCAGAAATCGCAACTCATCTACAACATAGTCACCCACTGCGTAGATACGGTCGCAATATTTCGATGATTCGACAAGGGTATGTTTGAAGTAGGAGTTTTGATTGCCGAATACTTCATTTACGTACAACCTGTCTTGGTGCGCTTGTCTTATAACGTTGTAGAACATTGTATCATGGCCAGGGTGCTCTTCAACAATGCGTCGCATCGTAGCTACTTCGTGGGCGTAGAAGATTGTCCTGAAAGGCCGGTTAGGTTCGAGAATTGCTGCAAGTGCCGTGGGCAATCCCATAAATTCGTGGGCAATAATAACCGTTGATTCATTTGCCGCTCCTAGTGACTTTAGCGCGGCAATCGCTGCAGGAGCCACTCTTATATACTGTTCGTACTCCCAGAGATGTTCATGTAAGTGGCTCTGAACTCCAAATTCTTCAAAGAGCTGCCTTTTGAATTTATTTACTATCCCCGCATCTATGCGTCTAATATCGATTAGCAGTACTTCGGGTGAGCTTTTTATGCCTGTTTGCTCATCAACGAAAGTGCGCCTGCCATAGACAATTCCGACATTATGAGTTTTTTCAATCTTACGAAAGGCTGATGCATACCCTGGATTGATCAACCCGTCGATAGATGAATAGAGGACCTCGCCATCCTCGCCCAGTCGGTCGATTACTGAGCCTTCGGTTGTAAATAGTGGACCAACGATGATTGAGCGGTCGACGACATCAAGATAAGATTTGCATGTAAAAAAGCCCTGAAGGACGGCACCAATGCCGCCGATTTTTCCTACTGTTTCGTGTGTGACATGTACGACAGTTTTTTTATTGGCCATGTAAGCTTCCCTTCAAGTTATAAGGAGTCTACCAAAGTCGTTTTTTGTTTCTCTGCTTAAAGTATAAGAAGTAGTGTTATTGCGGCAAAATTACAGGATTTACATGGCTTGTTTTTTTAACAGACCGAAAATTTACGGTCTATTGACCGAATAAATGATATGTTTTAGGACCCCAAGTGTCGCTTTGACAAATGTTTTTGATCTTTAACTTATTCGAGTGCGTAAATTTCTTATAAGACCGGAAAGAACGTGCGGTGGAATATCAGTGAGTTCCGGCTCAGGCATTTCACTAAGCGCTATCTTGTCAAGAATCGCAATAGCCTGAGGGCCGTATGGGACGATTGCATCTGCTGTTCTTTGTGCCTCGTCCAAGTCTCCATTGGCCATCTGTCGCAAATATAGGATTATGTTCTTGGTCAACTCCTTCTCGCCTATCTTTGGTGCTGTTCGCGAGTACGCTGCTGGGCCGTTCGGGACTTCCTTCTCTTGCAAGATGTCCTGTGTTAGCTTGAATGTCTCGGCCATCAGTTCCTTTTTTCGTTCTTCTTCGGTTTCATCCACAGGTGCCAGTTTAAGCTCCTCGTCGGAGTCAAGGCCGGGGACGTACAGCTTGTTGTGACATGCCGGGCATTTGCCCCATTTGCCAGCTGAACTATCGGCTGCTTCTATTTTCTTGCCACAATGTTCACAGTGGAATAGTATTGCCATTTCGTCACCTCTGATGATTACTTTGTCGTTTTTTCTGCTGTGTATTCCGCGAATATCTCGGTTGTTATTCCGCCGCGTGGCCTAAAGCAAGAGGTAATCTTCATCCAACGTGGTTTGCACGCTTTAATTAGGTCATCCAGTATATCGTTTGTCAGGGCTTCGTAAAAGATGCCTTTATTCCGATAGCTCTGCATATAGAATTTCAGGCTTTTCAGCTCGATACAGGATTTATCGGGACAATATTCAATGATGATTTCACCATAATCTGGCTGGCCCGTCCGCGGACAGAGGCTTGTAAACTCTGGACATTTGATTGTAATTTTGTAATCTCGCTCTGGTCTCGGATTCTCGAACAGCTCAATTTTCGCTACTTCACTCATCGCCTATCCCTCTTTAATATCCTGTCTTATTTACTAAAACTGACCTATTTACTAACATTATTATTGATAAGTCTTTTATACGCCTCAGGCGTATTAATTTGCAAAGACATATATCGCCTTGTCATTCTGAGCCCTTCGCTCCGCTCAAGGGTAAACTCCACGAAGTGAAGCGAAGAATCTGGCCAGAGAAAATATGGGTTTTCTTTTGCTAAAGCCGGATGCTTCGCCTTTCGGCTCAGCATGACAATAAAAACGGTCAGTTTGAGTTATTTAATATAACGCGCCTGTCTAGTCGCGACAAGCAATAATCGGCTTTATAGAGTAACTGGCTGCGCGTCGAGTTTGTAGATAGTTTTTTGGCCTTTAGCACCTTTTTTGTAGACGCGTACCCATCCCCAAAACTTTGGCGAATTCAGTCGAGCCGCTACGCTTGAGGCTGCTACACATCGTTCATTATCTATCGTACTTCTTGCCTAATTGCACGCCAGAATCCGGCAGATTCAGCAATGTAGTAATTACGCTCCTATGGTGCTAAGCTGGAGACATACGATTCTTCTTGGAGGTGTATGAGCCGTAAAGTTTATAATTTATTTTTTTGAAAATCCATTGTATCTTAATACCGATTTGAGTATCTTGGCTGTTGAAGTTTTTAGCGGAGTGTATACATAGCATGGGCTTCGGTACTTTTTTGAAAGGGATGGACACAATGTTGAAAAGATGGATTAGTGTAGCGCGTGTAGTCTCCGTAGCGGTCTTGCTTATATCTGGTTGTGCAACCATGGATCAGCCGGGCGAGCCGGAATTTACTCTGCGTGTAAACTGTGCTGCTTTTGAGCCTTACACGGATAACGCTGGTAATGTCTGGCTGCCTGACCAGTACATGGAGCAAGAAAACGATTGGGGTGCAGTTGATGGTATGACTGTTGATCGAAGTGATTTGGGTATGACGGGTACGGATGCACCAGAGATATATGAGACTGAGAGATACAGCGTGACTGCATACGAGTTCAAGCTACCCAACGGTAAATATACTGTCAGGCTGCACTTCGCTGAGACGTATGAGGGTATTTATGGCGAGAATGAGCGGGTCTTTTCGGTGAGCATTAATGATAAGCTCGTTCTTGAAGATTTCGACCCATACAAAGTAGCTGGTGGTCCACAAAAGCCTATCGTCAAGGAGTTCAAAGGCGTGACTGTGACCGATGGAATGCTCGTTATTGGTTTTGAGCCGAACATCGAGAATCCTGAGATTAACGGCATTGAAATACTATCTGAATGAATCTGCGATTTATATTTTCTGACCACGCTGCAATTGCGTGTGGAAAGATTGTCTGTTAGGGGAGAAATATTTTATACGCCTGTAATGGAGGCAGGGGGGGTATTATTTTCGTGCATTAATTCTTAGTACAAATTGTTTCTGGCGAGGGACCTAACTTGGCAAAAGATAAAGCAATTGTCCTATTAAGTGGTGGTTTGGATTCAGCTACAACCCTGGCGATTGCCCGAAGCAAAGACTTTGAATGTTGTGCTTTAACCTTTGCCTATGGCCAAAGACATCAGCGAGAAGTTGAAGCTGCAAAGAAAGTAGCTCGTTCTTTGGGGGTAGTTGAGCATCGGCTAATCAATATAAATCTGGCTGATTTTGGCAGGTCTGCTCTTACCGATCCGACGATCGATGTGCCAAGGGATAGAGCAAAGCTGGGAGATTTGCATGAAATACCGTCAACTTATGTTCCTGCGCGGAACACGATATTTTTAAGTTATGCGCTGGCATGGGCCGAGGTGCTTGATAGCTTCGATATCTTCATCGGCGTCAATGCTACCGATTATAGTGGCTATCCGGATTGCAGAGCTGAATTCGTAGCTGCTTTTGAAAAGACCGCAAACCTTGCCACCGCTGCTGCCGTCCAGGGCAAAGGCCAATATTGTATACGTACTCCGATTATAAATATGACGAAGGCCGAAATTATTCTTGAGGGGATAAAGCTTGGTGTCGATTATTCTCTGACGCATAGTTGCTACGATCCGGACGAGCAGGGCAGAAGCTGTGGCCGATGTGACTCGTGCAGATTAAGGTTGAAGGGCTTCGCCGAAGCCGGTATAGAAGACCCGGCAGAGTATATAAGGGATATTTAGCTGGCGGTTTTACCGCCAGTTAACGCGATACGCATCACGCACAACGCAATACGAGAACAATGAGAGTAAGTGAGATTTTCTATTCCCTCCAGGGCGAAGGATTCTTGGCAGGCGTGCCCAGCGTGCTCGTACGAATCGCTGGCTGCCCTTTGCGCTGTCGATGGTGCGACACAAAATATGCCTGGAGCGAGACAGCGGGAGAGAATATAAGTGTCTCTGAAATTGTTCAGGCAGTTGGAAAGTGGCCTTGCAGGTTCGTTGTATTAACCGGCGGCGAGCCGATGGTGAATTCTGACTTGTCTGCTTTGATAAGTCAGTTGAAGGCCCACAGCAAACATATTACGATAGAAACGGCGGGCATTGCATACGTGCCGGATATGCCCTGTGATCTTATGAGTATTAGTCCAAAATTAAGTAACTCAATGCCGGACGATCCGCAGCTTGCTGCAATTCACGAAGATGCGAGGCTTGATATAGCAGCCCTGCGCAAGTTGATTGCCGATTACACATATCAATTGAAGTTCGTCGTTGATTCGCAAGACGATCTGTCGGAGATACAGCGAACTATAGAAGAAATTGGAAACGTCGATTTAGAAAAAGTAATGCTTATGCCCCAAGCTACTACGAGGGATGAACTCTTGGCCAAATCAGAGATGTTAGCTGATATGTGTAAGCAAACAGGCTTTGCATTCTGCCAGCGCTTACACGTTTTGCTCTTCAATGCAGCAAGGGGTAC
>CAYNTC010000152.1:0-5905 GCA_964399795.1 uncultured Pirellulales bacterium
TGTCTAAAACACTCGCTGCGCATCATCATGGCAGAATCGCATATCCAACCGCACCGGATGTTCCCGAAGACGCTCAGACACAACCTCAGCAGGCCTAAAAATCAAATCATAAGTGAAATCGACTAAGCATGATAGATGTTCAAATCATAAAAAATTTCCGGTACATCGATGCCAATTTGTATAGAATTAAAGGACTCGTCGAAGAAATTTGTGCCCGGTTCGAACTAACCAACGCCGTTATCAGTATTGCAATAGTCGATGATAAGCAAATCTTGCAACTAAACAAACGATTCTTGAAGCGTAATTGTGCTACCGATTGCTTGAGTTTCGACCTAACAGACGGATATGAGCCGGATTCCTGTAGATTTTTTGACCTTGTTATAAGCGGTGAAACGGCTGTCCGGCAGGCCAGCTTACGAGGCCATTCGGCTGAAGCTGAATTGGCACTTTACATTACACACGGCATGCTGCACAACCTTGGATTCGATGATTCAACACCTGAAAAGGCTAAGAAAATACATAATACCGAAGATGAAATTTTACAGCATTTTGGTTACGGATTGGTGTATAATAGCAATAAAGACCTGTAACCAGGATGCTGCTTTAGGTGGTTTGTGCTAAGCTAAAATATTTGAGGATTATTAAAACGTGAGTTACATCGGCTGGATGGTGTTGCTGATTTGCTTATCGGTAATAGCGACACTATTCTTTTCTGTCAACAGTATAACTCTACGCATATTCTCGCGTGCCAAGCTGCAGGAAGCATTCAAAAAAACAAATAAGCAAAACGGCAGCGAGGATCTCATCGACCAGATAGTAGCCAATGTTGAAAAGCTGACTCTGGCGTCCTCTTTTTATCGCTTCGTCTTCAATACGCTAACATTGCTATTATTGGTCGCAGCCTTTGTGCGCCCTTCAACGGAGTTGACTCTTGGCACATACATGCTTGTGTTCATTGTGGCAGCGGCAATCTTTTCAATCTTTGGTTTGGCAATCCCCCACGCTTGGGCTAAGTACGCAGGTGAAAAAGTTCTGAGTCGATCCTACAAGCTCCTCTTATTCTCGGCAAAGGTAACTTCGCCCATCATTCAAATCCTAAAATTATACGATGGTTTTGTACGTCGCCTCGCTGGCATCGTTGAGACATCGCCCGAGGAACAACAGGAGGAAAAGCAAGAAGAATTCTTGACCGACCTTGAGCAACACAGAATGGAGGGTACGGTTGACGAGGAAGAGCAGCAGATGATTGAAAAGGTTCTGGAACTTAGTGACCATACGGCTGATCAAATTATGACTCCTCGCACCGATATCGTTGCGATTGAAGTGAACTCTGATCTACAAACGGTCCTTAAAACTATTACCGACGCCGGTCATACACGCGTTCCAGTTTACGAAAGTAACATAGATAACATAGTCGGCCTTATCTATGCCAAGGACCTGCTGAGTGAAATTGGCAAGAACCCGGCAGACTTCAAGCTTCGTGATAAAATGCGGCAGGCTTACTTCGTTCCCGAGACAAAGCAACTGAGAGCCTTATTGCACGAGTTTCAAAACCAAAAATTGCATATCGCAGTCGTGCTGGATGAATATGGCGGGACAGCCGGCATCGTTACCTTGGAAGACATCCTTGAAGAACTTGTCGGTGAAATAACCGATGAGTATGAGGAAATACCTGCTGAGCCGATAAGGCAAATCGACCAAAACGTTATCGATGTCGATGCCAGGACCTATGTTGGCGACCTCAATGACAAGTTTGAGCTAAGCCTGCCGGAAGACGAAGACTACGATACTGTCGGAGGTTTTGTTTTCTCACGCCTGGGGTACATTCCGAAAACCGGCGAAAATTTCGACTACGAAGACCTGAAATTCACCATTGCTTCCGCCGAGGCCAGGAAAATAATACGCATTAGAATCCAGAAGGTCACACAGCAGTAACTATGTTAACCAAGGATTTGGCCATCTGTATACGCACCATCGACTATTCCGAAACATCTCAAATCGTTACGTTATTCACCAGAAAAACCGGCAAACTCAGCACCATCGCCAAAGGCTCTAAACGTCCGAAGTCTGCGTTTGAAGGACCGATTGAAATACTTTGCTTTGGTGAAATCGTCTTTTCCGACTCGAACAAAGAGAAACTCGCCACACTGACTGAATTTCAGCAGCAAACATTTAGACACCTTGCCGATGATCTTGTCGGCTTGAACTATTGTCTTTGTGCTGCGGAACTGCTGGACAGGCTCACAACTGAATACGATCCTCATCCAGAGCTCTTTGATTGTTTCTTGAGCTTGCTGAAAAATATTAACGAACTACAGGCAGCAAGAGACGAACATCGAAAGTTTTTGGTTTTACTAATAAGATATGAGTTGGTCTTGCTCAGAGAAATCGGCCTGCTGCCGGTACTTGATGCCTGTGCAAATTGCAAAAGTGCTGTTTCCCTTAGTTGGCCACAAGGTTATTTTAGTAACTCCGCACCCGGCTTGATCTGCAGTGATTGCGAAGCGAGCTTTCCTGACCGCACTGTCATATCGAGCGAAACCTTGGATTGTCTTTCCAATATGAAACAGCTTACTGCTGCAAGCGAGAAAACTCTCAATGAAATTGAAAATATCTTAATATCCTACTTCACACATATACTGGGCCGACCACCCAGAATGGCCAAATATATTCTACGAGAGTGAATCAACTACAAATGGTTTTTTCCCGATAAATACAATACCATTGGCCCCTTGAAGACAAGAGCTGAACAGATGACGAATTCGAGTATGCTGCCGGAGCGCGTTTCGCAGGTAAATATCGAGGGCAGAGATATTTATCTGGTGGGAACGGCCCACCTGTCGAAAGAAAGTGTCGAGGACGTCCGAATTGCCATCGAAACAGTGTTGCCTGATACAATCTGTGTGGAACTTTGCGAATCACGCCACAAGGCGCTCACCCAGAAGGACAACTGGGCGAAAACCGATATTTTCAAAATCATCAGAGAAAAGAAGGCGGTTTTTCTTTTGGCCCAGCTAATTATGAGCTCTTTTTATAGGCGTCTGGGCGAAAAACTCGGTATCCAGCCGGGGGCCGAAATGCTCGAAGCTATAAAACTCGCCGACGAGACAGATATTCAACTCGTTCTCGCTGACCGCGATGTCGAAATTACGCTGAAGCGCGTCTGGGGCTATCTGAGCTTCTGGAATAAGCTCAAGCTGATGATTCACCTTACCGCCTCAATATTCTCAAGAGAAGAAATTGATACAAGTACAATTGAGACACTCAAACAAAAAGATCAGCTCGAAAGTGTGCTGAACGAATTTACAGAGAAGTTTCCTGAGATCAAAAGACGCCTCATAGACGAACGGGATGTTTACCTTGCTCAAAAAATCCGAAGAGCACCAGGTAAAAAAATTGTCGCGGTAGTCGGCGCAGGCCACGTTAACGGTATAAAAAAGCACATTGGCAAAGACGAATCGCTCGATGAACTGGTGCGAATCCCACCTAAATCTATTTGGCCAACCATTACCAAATGGGCTATCCCGGCAGCAATTATAGTTCTGATTACATACGGTTTTTTTAAGGAAGGGGCGGCTCATTCGGTGGAAAATATATACATCTGGATACTTGTAAATGGCATCCTCTCAGCCGCCGGCGCAGCCGCGGCATTAGCGCATCCTTTAACAATTCTATCAGCGTTTCTTGGCGCACCGCTGACCAGTCTTAACCCGACTATAGCGGCGGGCTGGGTGGCTGGAATTGTCCAGGCCTGGATAAAAAAACCGACAGTTACCGATTTTGAGGACCTGCCTAACGCGATATCCACCTTCAAGGGCTTTTGGACGAATCCCGTAACTAAGATACTTTTGATAGTCACTCTCGCCAACCTTGGCAGTGTGCTTGGCACCTATATTGCCGGTATTTGGATCGCAGCACGCTCGGTCTGAACATCAATAATGCTTCACTTGCGAGGGTTTTTCTATCCCGAATTAACGATATCCGAACTTGAGAAAATCCTTGACGGGCCATAGCAGGCAAAATTGTTCTTGGTTTAGAGGCGGATTTTAGATAAAATAGAAGTGTGAAAGAGTTCGTGAGTAAGATAATGAAGTACGAAATTTTATGGAGAAGGATGTGATGAAAAGTTTGGTTTATGGGACTTTGAGTTTATGGTTATTAATGGTTTGTGTCTCTTGGGCTGCGCCTGAGCCAGCTATAGTGCCTGGGCCGAGAGACTGGACACTTGTCGTAACCTTTGAGCACCCACAGTTGCTCTCTTTACAGCCAAGAGGTGTAAGCACGCCAACGCACTTTTGGTACATCATCATTACGCTAACTAACAAGACAAATCGCGATGTCGATTTCTATCCCAACTGCGAGCTAATGACAGATACATTTCAAATCATACCTGCTGGAAGGGCTGTACCGCCGATAGTCTTTGAGAGAATCAAGAACCGGCATAAAAGCAAGTATCCATTTCTTCAACCCTTGGAAAAGGCTGGCAATAGAATACTTCAAGGTCAGGACAACGCCAAAGACCTCGCGATAATATGGCCTGATTTTGACATGAAAGCCAAAGGAATCAAAATATTTATAACCGGTTTAAGCAACGAGACAGTAACCGTTGACCATCCGGTAGCCAAAGACGCTACTGGTGAGCCGATCAAAGTGTATCTGAGAAAAACCCTTGAATTAGACTACAGTATCAGCGGTGATCCGGCTTTAAGGCAATCAATAAACATAGATTACAATGGCAAACGCTGGATTATGCGATAGAAAATCCGCTCCGTAATTAATTGGGGGGTATTCAATTGTTTGGGAAATAGACGAGCTAATTGAGAAAGCCCGATGATTAATCGGACAAAAGTCACGGAAGGCTTTTGTCAAGCCTTCACAAATATCCGCCAGAACCTTATCTCAGTGTTATTTGAAGGACGGAAGTATTGTCACAGTGGTTGGTCTCATACCAACTGAGTCTTCTATAAGTTCTATCTGAAAATAACGTCTTTATTTCCAACACGAGTTTTTGCCCTGACAGAGCTAATGCAAACATAGCCCAGTGGAGATGTAATTAGTTTTCCATATATTCTCGAAAAAATATGTGCCCCAAAGCTGGTAAAAAATAAAGTTTTTTTGGAGTCACAGCGGTGGATTTGGTATAAATCATAATGAAGTGACATGCGAACATTCGCTCTCGCAGGAGAAAAATGCGTATTTCTCACTGATAAGCGAGGAAAGGCAGGAGGGAGATGCAAGGCTCTGACAAAAATTATGTCCTTGGGAAGTTAACTTTTACTGCGTTGATTCTAACTTTTATTTATTGGCTAAGCAGTGAAGAAAAGAGGAGTAGACTTTTAAGATAGGAGAATAAAAATGTTGCGGAAAACATGCTTGCTGATCTTGATTATTGTACTGCTATTATTGGGACAGACATCCTGGGCTGGAGTCAGGAATGTAGTTTTAATGATCGGCGATGGGATGGGATTCGAGCAGGTCAAGGCGGCGTCGCTTTACGCGTATGGGCGCGAAGGGAGGTTATCATTTGAGAAATTTTATCGCGGAGAGATGATGACACACTCAGCGAATTCGTATCTGCAAAAAAGTCATGCAACGGATTCGGCCGCGGCGGTTACTGCAATGGCGACAGGACAAAAGGTGGATAACAGGATTCTCAGTCAAAAAGGAGACGAGCCTATCAAGACAATCCTTGAGTACTTACAACAAGAGGGTAAAACAACTGGACTGGTGACAACAGTGCCCGTTACACATGCTACGCCGGCTGGATTTGGAGCCCATACTAAAAATCGAAACAATTACGAAGAGATCGCGGATGATTATCTTAATCAGACTCGGCCCAATGTTCTTTTCGGAGCGTTTTATGCCAACGGTCGAGGGATGACGGAAACGAAAGCCAAGCAGGCAG
>CAYNTC010000153.1:0-5895 GCA_964399795.1 uncultured Pirellulales bacterium
CAAATTAAATGTGGCTGATGCCATTTCTCTATTTGAGCATGTAGTTGAAGGTGATTTTTGTAAATGCTGGAGGATTGTTCAGTATGGCTTGATTTCATTTCGTTTTCTTTCCGAATAAAGGTTAATATTGATCCTGGTAACTTATAGGAAACTTGATTTCCACATACTGGGGTGATTATACCACTGAGGAATTTGTGATTCAAGGGAAGAAGTCCTCACGATTAACCGTTTTAAGAAGGGATTGCATACAAAGCCTCAACTTAATAAGCATTTGAACTTCATAGTATGAGCGCGAGGATTTAGCCCTGAAGCTGTTACTTGAAATGGGGGCCCGAATACTTAGTAATCCATATATATAGTTTATTTCGTGAACTTATGGAATTCCTGCATTAGTTGTTTGGTATATTTGCCGGGTTTGCCGTCACCGATAGTTTTGCCGTCAAATTTTACAACTGGGATGATATCCTTGGTTGTGACGGCGATGAAAAGTTCATCAGCTTGACTTGCCTGGTGTGGCGTTAGAGATTTTTCGCTCACTTCTAATCCGATGTTTTTGGCTGCTTTGATAACGTAATTGCGTGTAATCGAAGGCAAAATGTTGGCAGTAAGAGGGGCAGTTTGCAGGGCATTTTTGAAGATTGCGAAGAAGGCGGACGCGGCCCCTTCGGTTATTAAGCCCGCCTCATCGACGAAAATCGCCTCAGCACATCCTTTCTGGGTGGCGTCCTGACGGGCGAGAACATTGGGCAGGAGATTCAACGATTTTATGTCGCATCTTTTCCATCGCCAATCAGGGTGCGTTGAAACGGTAATGCCGTCGGACTTTTCTTTGATGTCATCGGGCAGTTCGGTGACAGTGAGAAAAAAATTGGGTTTCAGGTTGGCTTCCCAGGTATGATTTCTGGTGGCTGAGCCACGAGTTATATGAAAGTATATCTTGGCGTTTGAAATTTCGGCAGATTCAAAGGCTTGCTGAATACGGCAGCGAATCTGCTCTATATCGACGTCGGTTATCCCAATAGCGGTAAGGCTTCCGGCAAATCTTTGCAGGTGCTCATCAAGTGCGAAGATTTTGCCGTTATAGCTTCTGATGACCTCGTAGACGCCGTCGCCAAAAAAAATACCTCGGTCCAGAAATGCTGGTTCGAGCTGCTTCAGCGGCACGATTTTCTCTTGTATCATAGCTATTTCCATCGGACAATAGCATACAAGAATCTTTCAATATTTTCTTTACAAAAATATGTTGAGTCTGTAGTATATCGCCCCGATTTTGACTTTCGAGTTTGCTCTGTAGAAAGGATGTCATTTCGACCGTAGTGAGCGCAGCGAACGGAGTGGAGAAATCTGGGTTAGCAGCGCTGTTGCATTCAGATTTCTCGACTTCGTCCCAATAACCATCGGGACTCCGCTCGAAATGACGTTGTTGTTAAGGTTTCTACAAAGCGTTTCGAGTTTTTAATGCGGGAGTCTTACATAATGTATGCGATAATTGAACAAGGGGCAAAGCAGTACAAAGTCGCCCAGGGCGATTGCATAAATATCGAACTGACCAAAGTTAAGCCGAATGCAGAGACGATAGAGCTGGACAAAGTCCTTTTTGTCAGCGATGGCGATAATGTAAAGGTTGGCACACCTTATCTGGAGGGCGCGAAGGTTACTGCGTCATTTGGGACGACGGCTGAGAGGGCAATAGTTAAAGGCAAGAAACTGTATCCGACGCACTTTCGTAGACGCAAAAACAGTAGACGGCGCATAGGTCACCGGCAGAAGTATCTGCAAATAACGATTGATAAAATTGAGGCTTAGGCCTTAGATCCGAGATTTGTGCTGGCTTATGATTTTCTCGACTCGGTCGCGCCAGGCGGCCGAGTCGTTTTTTACAAAGTACTCAAACGATTTATCATCCACGAGTTCGCCAAGTAGGGTTTTGCGGTCGGTAGGGTCTGGAATATTTTTAATGATTTTCTTACGAAGGATTTCCAGCTCATTTAAGAACTGGCCGTGCTTTTCGGTGAATACTTGCTCGAGCTTTTTTCTTATGTGGCCGGCGTAAGCAGGATAATCACCTTCGGTACTGATTGCTATCTGCAGGTCGCCGCGTTTGACGATGGCTGGGACGAAGAAATCACAAAGCTGAGGGTCGTCAACAACATTGCATAAGATCTCCAGTTCCTGACAATCCTTGTATATTTGTCTATTAAGTTTGGGTTTGTTTGTTGCGGCGATGGCAAGGATGGCTTTGCCCAGATAGTTCTTGGAATATTTAGACCGAATTAGTTCGGCACCGTAGCGAGTGCAGAGATTTGTTAATACATCGTCTACATGCTCTGCTACCACGACGAGCCTGGCGCCTGCATCAAGTAGAGCTTGTGCTTTTCGAACGGTTACAGCTCCGCCACCAATCACGACCGCACGTCGGCCGCCAAGTTCGAGAAATATGGGGTATTTGGCCATACAAATAAGTTACCTTGCAAAGCCACATATATCAATATAGATTTGGGTAAAAGTGGTAAAAACAATTACTGGGCCAATGTTTAAGTTTTTGGCCTGACCATTTTTATTCTGTTTTCGGCACAATTCTGCGTGTTTTCCGTTCGCAAGTCCACAACTATATAGTAAACTCTGGCAATTGGCAGTTCGTTTTCTGAGTTTAGATTTTACGAGCCTTACAAACATGAGCTTAGCACAGAGATTAAAGGCGCCTTTGAGCGATGCGGATGTACGGGCATTGAGAGCGGGCGATGATGTGCTCATAAACGGAGTGCTCTACGCCGCGAGAGATATGGCGCATAAGAGATTATGCGAGGCGATAGACTCTGGAACTGAGTTGCCTTTTAATTTGGAGGGGGCGATCATTTATTTTGTTGGGCCAACACCTGCTCGGCCTGGCAGGATAATCGGTGCAGCAGGACCTACGACCTCTTCTCGGATGGATCCATTCAGCCCAAAACTGATTGCCTGTGGTCTAAAAGCAATGATAGGCAAGGGATATCGAAACGAAGAAGTAAGAAAGGCTTTGAAAAAATATGGAGCTGTGCATCTTTCGGCAATTGGTGGGGCGGGAGCGCTACTAAGCAAACATATCGTGGCAGCGGAAGTGATAGCGTATGAAGATTTGGGCACTGAAGCGATAAGAAAGTTGGAGGTGGTTGACTTTCCAGCTATTATGGCCTATGATGCTTGGGGAAAAAGTGTTTATTAGTTCATTGTTCATAGTTCGTAGATAGTATCTATCGTTTGTAGCTCATTGCTCTTAGTCCATTGTTCATTGGTCAAAGCCTCATGAAACAACTACTAAGTAGGCAAGTTTCATAAGTTTGGGAAGCAACAAATGGGATTCAATTTTGAGAAATTGGAATGTTATCAGATGGCAATAGAATTTGTTGACCAGGTTTATTCTTTAACCAATTACTTTCCTAAAGAAGAACTTTTTGGCTTAACAAATCAGTTTAGAAAAGCAGCGGTCTCGATACCCCTAAACATTGCTGAGGATTCAGCAAGGACTAAGAGAGGCTTTAACAGATTCATTGATATGGCACGGGGTTCGGCTTTTGAGTGCGTTGCAATCTTGCAGGTTTCTGTAAAGCGAGGCTATATCAGTCTTGAGAAGTTCAATGAGTTACGGGACAGAGTTATTGACATATCGAAAATGCTAAGCGGGCTCAAGCGTTCCTTAGCTCCTGTTACGGCAAACACGGCGTAGCGTACCGTACAGCGAACAGCGAACAACGAACAATGAACAAGGAACAACAGGATGAAAGTTGCTTTGGTTGGACTATTGCAGTCGGGAAAGAGTACGATTCTTTCTGCGATAAGCGGCAAGGATGTGCCGGCGCCGGGAGCGACGGCGATTGAGGAAGCGATAGTGCCGGTTCCTGACGAAAGGCTCGATTGGTTGGCTGAATATTATAAGCCTAAAAAAATCACGCACGCCACGATTGATTGTCTTGACGTTCCAGGATTTAACTTTGCCGATGAGCATGGCAGGGCAGCAGCGCGGAGGTTGATCAATCAAATAAGAACCGTTGATATGCTCGTTCTAATTGTGCGGGCTTTTGAGGATTTGATGGTGCCGCATTACAGTGGTAATGTGGACCCGGTCAGGGATTTGACCGAACTACGGACAGAGTTATTGCTCAGCGATCTGGAGTTGGTTACAACACGAATAGAAAGGCTTGAAAAGCAAGTCACTAAACCCCCCAAAACACAGGCACATGATAAGGTTGAACTGGCGCTACACAAGCGATTGCAGGAGACTATCGAGGCGGAAAAGCCGATAAGCTCAGCTATCGAAAACGATGAAGAGATAGAGATGGTTAAGTCTCTCGGTTTTTTAACGTTGAAGCCGATGGCTGTGGCTGTGAACGCTGGAGAGGACAAATTAAACAAGCAGTTTAAATTTGGTGAAGCTGTTGATAGCTCTGTGCCCGTGACAACGATGTGTGCGAAATTGGAGTATGAATTGGCACAACTGGATGCCAGGAGCAGGGCAGAGTTTATGGCTGATCTTGAGATTGCTGAATCGGCGGCGAAGAAATTTGTTAAAAGTTGCTATGAGGCACTGGGCCTGGTTAGCTTTCTGACTGTGGTGTCGGATGAGCTTCGTGCATGGCCTGTCGAGAAAGGTACATCTGCACTTGATGCGGCGGGCAAGATCCATAGCGATATTAAGAGAGGCTTTATACGGGCTGAGACAATGGCGTTTGAAGATTTGAAAGAGCTTGGCGATGAGAAGGCGGTCAAGGCTGCGGGTAAGACCCGGCTCGAAGGCAAGGATTATATTGTACAGGATGGTGACATTATTAATTTCAGGTTCAATGTGTAGGCAAATATAGTTTTGTGGCGAGGTTTGGTAAGAAACTTTTGCGAAAGCTCCTGTTCGCAGTGGCAGTGCTGATTATAGCAGTTGTCGCAGGCTCGTGCTCTGATTCAGATCATTCCAGCAGCCCATCTCTTTATACCTACAAGGTTGTTGGAACATACGCGCACGAACGCCGGGCTTTTACGCAGGGTCTGGCGTATGAAAACGGCATAATGTACGAAGGAACAGGGCTCTACAGGCACTCAACTTTGCGTAAAATTGATCGAGCAACCGGCAATATCCTGCAGATTATAGAAATCCCGGCTCAGTACTTTGGCGAAGGTATAACCATCTACGGCGATAAGATTATTCAGCTAACATACAAATCTGGTGTCGGTTTTGTTTATAGCAAGGACGACCTTAAGCTTTTACGTAAGTTCAGTTATTCAACCGAAGGCTGGGGCATCACCCATGATGGCAATCGGCTGATTATGAGCGATGGCACAGCCACATTATACTTTCTAAATCCTGACACATTTGAACAGATCGGGCTTATCGAAGTCCGCGACCAAGATAGCCCTGTACACGGGCTCAACGAATTGGAATATGTCAAGGGTGAAGTCTACGCAAATGTTTGGCCGACCGAGCGCATTGTACGGATCGATCCCGGAACGGGTCGGGTTGTTGGTTGGATATACATGGACGGACTTTCGAATCTGCTGGGCAAAAGCGGAGAAATCGATGTTCTAAATGGCATCGCTTATGATGCTGTGGGCGACAGGTTATTTGTGACCGGCAAGTTTTGGCCCAAGCTCTTTGAGATAAAACTTGTATCCTTGAAGTGATAGTTATAGAAAAATTAGACAAAGTTTAGCCGTCATTTCTGTGGTGATGGTCAATAATTATGGATAGGCCTATGAAAGCGTTATTATTGACTGGTATCCGGCAAATGCAAATGCAGGATGTGCCTAAGCCGACTCTGCAAAAAGACACGGATGTTTTGCTAAAAATTGAGAAGGTGGGCGTGTGTGGCTCGGATGTACATTACTACGAGACGGGCAGAATTGGCTCGCAGGTTGTTGAGTATCCGTTCA
>CAYNTC010000154.1:0-5892 GCA_964399795.1 uncultured Pirellulales bacterium
GCCTATCAAGAACCAGATACCAGACCGTGATGTTCAGCAGGCCGAAGCCGACGACCACAAGGCCCATAACCGCACCCGAACGAAAGGCAACCTGTAGGCCGCGATTCAGACTGTCACTGGCACCTTGAGCAGTCCGGGCTGAGGCGTTTGTCGCGGTTTTCATACCCAGAAAACCAGAAAGGGCACTGAAGAAACCAGCAGTTAAAAACGCTACCGGAACGAATGGGTTTTGAACGCCCATATAAGCACCAACCGCCAGGATAGTTAGAAGGACCAAGAATACCAGCGATACAACGCTGTATTGCCTGAAAAGATACGCATAGGCCCCTTCGCGGACATAGCGTGCGATTTCTATCATTTTCTCAGTGCCTTCAGGCGCAGCCATCACCTTCCTATAAAAATAATACGCAAAACCAAGCGCCAACAGCGACCCCACAGGAGCCAGCCACCAGCTAATTGGCGTACCGGCTAACTCAGCCGACTCAGCCCCTTCAGCCGCCATCGCTGTCGCACTGAACACAAAACCAGCCATTAAGAAACCCACTATACTGCTAAGAACCTTCACTTTATCTTCTCCTTTCGAATCTTGCTGATACTACGTATATACATGAGAAATAAGTCCAAGCAGTTTAACCAAACACGGCTTTTTTTCAACCGTTTTTTGCTAAAGAAATCAGAATTGACTCTTTGCGCACAACAAGAATGCTTTCTTTTTCACTACCAACTCTGACCTTATAGCTCTTAAGTATGATATTCTGAGTTGATTCTCACATATTCGGCGCTTAGGTCACAGCCGTAGCAAAAATCGCTTTGTTTTCCTGCCCCCAGTTCCACTGTTATTGTGTGTTCAATTTGTGATACGATTTTGCTCGCCCTTTTTGCATCAAACCTGGTTGGTTCACCATTTTTAAAGACCGCAAGATCATCCAGCTTGCACGATAGTTTTTGTGGATTTACCTTCACACCTGCTGAGCCTACAGCACAGATAATCCTGCCCCAATTCGGATCGCCTCCATGCACCGCGCATTTTACCAGCGGATAATCTGCTATCGCCCTCGCGGCTTTTGCCGCATCGGCTTTTGTAGCCGCACTTTTGACAACAACCTTGAATATCCGCGTCGCACCTTCGGCATCAAGCGCCATCTGCCTTGCCAGATCATAGCATAAATCCACAAGAGTCTTAGCGAATCTTCTGTATCGAGGACATTCGCTTACAATTGGCTGATTGCCTGCCAATCCCGATGCAAGAATTATCACCGTATCATTTGTGCTCTGATGACCATCAACCGTCAGCTTATTTAAAGAATCGCCAATCGCAGCTTTTAGCGCCTTTCCAAGTAGCGTCCTTTTTATCGCAACATCGGTAGTGATAAAGCAAAGCGTCGTCGCCATATTTGGCGCAATCATCCCCGCTCCCTTTACCACCCCGGCAATAGTAATTAGTGGCTCATCGCTCGTGACTCGTGATCCGAGACCAAATTGGCGGATAGATTGTTTTGGCTTTGTATCAGTTGTCATTATCGCCCTGGCAAAATCCAGACCCGCCGACGCAGAAACAGAGAGTTTCTCCGCTGCTTTTTCAATCCCCGATGTTACTTTCTTTATTGGTAACTGCTCACCAATTATACCCGTGGATGCGACAAGTACATCTCGTATTGCGTATTGCGTACCGCGTATTGCGTTTTTCTCTTTATTGAAAGCGAAACGAAGCAATCTCGTATCCCGCATTTGGTTCAACGCCTGAGAGGTTTTGCTACACATGGTTATGGCGTTCCTGACGCCTTGCCTGCCAGTACAGCAATTTGCATTGCCCGAGTTAACGACAACCGCATATACCTTGGTGCTTTTGATATGCTCTCGGCAGATATGTACTGCCGCCGATTGGATTTTATTAGTCGTAAACACCGCCGCCGCAGTCGCCCCAGCCGGACATACAATTAGCCCAAGATCTAACTTGCCCGACTTCTTGATACCACAACTCACCCCCGCTGCTAAAAATCCTTTCGGTGCAGTAAGAGTATTATTTGCCATCTACATTTTTGCTCCCACTTTTATTCTTTATTCACAATTCATATACAGTTTCTTAGAATATGCTTGCACCTCTGACAGATAGCTTCCACCCTCCGTAGCTAAGCTATTGCTGAGGACGGGTTGCTACGTAGCACGAGTCAATCCATATTGCCTCTAAACATCCTTCAATAACCGATCGAATCTGGTCAATACCCCTTTATGCTCGGGGATCTTGCCAAACTCTAAAAGCCACCTCTTGATGTACCCAAAATCTATCGAGCCCTTATGTTTGATCAATATGCTCTTTACATCTTCCTCGTCGATTGCCCTTGCAGCGATCATCTTATGGATAATAACATCCTCGCAGGATGAAAATTTCACTGGATAATTATCAACCAGCACCTTATTTGCATTCTCAATAGCTCCTGACTCGTAAGGCGTAAACGAAAAGATGAAATCTACTCGCACTTTTGATTCTGGTTCCTCTGCCGGAAGTACCCTTGTCTTTCGTACAAAATCCTTAGGACTTTCAGGAAGTATCTTCAACTTCAACTTCTTACATACATCTTCAATCAATTCAAATTTGTCAGTATCTACTCCTAAAGTAACATCGATGTCACGCGTCAATCTTGGCCTGCCATACACTAAAACAGCTTGCCCACCGATAATCATATATGGGATATCTTGTTGGTCTAAACACTGAGCTATCTCTCTGAGGAGTTTCTCGATCACAAACCCACTCCATTTATCGCCTTAGCAATCCTCAAATCAACTTCGAAGCCATCCCAGATATTCTCGGAACTAATCGCTCCCAAAGTCACAGCCTCTTTATGTAGCATCTCATAGATAGCAAGTGCCTCCTTGTATGAGAGATTTTCCTTTACGTCTAACTTGCGATAGAACTCATCCAGTTTATTCTTATCCCGCATCACTGCTCACCTTTAGAAAAAAACTCAAAGCCCGTGCCGTTTTATCTATCATAACCTAAAAAGACTCCCAAAAGAAGCTCCATTCTGCATGGAATTGCAATGTCAGTTTAAATGCTTTTTATATTCTTCGACCGCCTTCCTTCAACTCTTCTCTGCCCATTGCTCAGAGCTCCAGCAACAGCCATGTCCCTGAAGTCAGCCATCGGATCGTAGAATTTCTTGCTCAAATCAACGGTATTGACCATCATGCCCGGCCGATTAGCCTTCAGCTGCTGAACAATCACCCCATCAGGCTGAATGAAACACGATGGATACGGCGCATAATACCCACTCGAATTCGCCATGCTCACCCAAAAATAATTCTCCGCTGCTCGGCACTGCATCGTCTGCCTGATAATGTGCGTATGCACGCTTGGCCCCTTCTGCCGGGCATTGTAAAATGACTGCAAAACGCAACTGACGCCCTGCTTGTAAAGCTCCCGATACAGCTCCGGAAACCGCGCATCAAAGCATATAAGCAGCGAGCATTTGACACCATTGACAGTGAAACTCACAAACCTATCGCCTGGTGTCAGTCTCCGCAAATCACCTATCGTACAAAACCTTTTGTCATAACGTTCAACAATTTTGCCCTTTGGGCTAATCAAATACAGACTATTATACGGCTTGCCCGGCTTAGCCTGCCCCCGAATGCTTTTATCGGGGATCAATTTATGCGTACTGCCAAGAACAACCCATAGGCCCAATTTGCCAACAAGGGAAATAATTTTTTGCATCTCTTCTTTTAGAAGGTCCCAATCGTAGCCATCGAAATTTGGAAAATCAGTTCCCACATAACCGCTCAGCGCACATTCGGAAAAATGTACAATGTCAGCTTTGGCTCTCTTGGCCCTGCGTAGAAAATCGCAGATATATTTTGCATTTAGCCTTATGGAACTGCTGACAGCAAACTGACAGGTAGCAACTCTTAGCATTCCGGTAGTCATCTAATCCCTTTAACAAAAACTCCTCTGCACAGTAATTATATGACTTTCCAAAGTATATTTTGCTAATCAACAACTAATAAATTCTTGTATCTATTGAACAGTATAAACTTTAAAAAACAGCGTCGGAGAACTGTGAAAAACGTTGTTTGTGCAACATACATAAAAGGAAAAGAAGATGGTAAAAACTGATTAAGAATTTTCTGTCCACGATAATTTGGAATGGACATCTCTTTCTTATTTATAAGAATATTCCTTCCTTAATTGCCTCGCTGACAATGCCTATTTGGTTCTTCTTTACTTCAAATTCCTCAGGCGTGTAACATAAAGGCTCTATCTCAATAGGCCAATGCTGCCAGAAATCATACATCAAAGCAGACCGCTTACTAAAGAATATATCTTTGAAGTCGGCAGAAACTAAGATTATATCATAGTCGCTATCTTTTAAATGCTCATCTCGAGCTCTACTGCCAAAGAATATGGCCCGGCTTATATTGTACTTTTTTCTTACTTTTTGTAAGAAATCAGCTATTTTTGAATCTGCTCTTTTACCCATTCTACTACCTGTTCAGCGGTCTTAAGGTGGCGGGACGCAATACTTTCATCATATAACTCAGCAGGAATACCTGCTGCCATATCAGGATAACGTGTGCTCAAATACTCCGGGTTCAAATCTCTTATTCCGGAAAGCATATACTCCGGTACCTCAGCTTTCTGGGCAAGATAGATTATTGAGTGACCTTTTGGAAATTCTCTTAACTTGTACAAACACAATGCTTTTAACGCTTTTTCAACAGCCTGTTGAGATGCAAAAACAGACATATAATGGTCGAAAGATTTTTTACTGTTCCGCGCACTTTTTAAATCGGCTTCCGATTGCCTAAACCAGTTTATAACTTCTTCTCTCATAGCAACCTATTATAACTCAACATAATCATCTTGACCAAGCATTTTCTGCGCGTAGAACAAACTTGTAACGCACAACCTTCTTACCCGCTAATCCAAACCAAGGGTTTCTTTGAGCCCGAATACAATATTCATATTTTGAATCGCCTGGCCGGACGCGCCCTTTACAAGATTATCGATCGCTGAGAAGCAAACGATGCGACCTTTCACATAAGCGACAAAAACATGACAGTAGTTTGTCCCTGCTACATCTTTTACCGCCGGTGCACTTCCGAGCACCTGAACAAAAGGTTCGTTCTTGTAGAAATCAACATAAAGCTTATGCAATTGCTCGCCCATAAGCTTAATCTTCGGCTCACAATATACCGTCGATAAAATCCCTCTATCGAATGGCCCCACATGCGGCTGAAACAATATCTTAACAGCCGTACCAGCAATGTCGCTTGCAATCTGTTCCATCTCAGGCATATGCCGGTGCGTCCCAATGCCGTATGCAAATAGATTCTCGTTCATATTCGGAAAATGAAATTTACTCGATGGATTTTTGCCAGCTCCGGATGCGCCGGTTACAGCATTAACAATAATCGAATCCGTCTTAATGAGTCCTTGCTTAAGAAGCGGAGCCATAGCAAGCGCTGCCCCCGTCGGATAACAGCCGGGATTGGCAACGAGCTTTGCGCCTTTTATCCGATCACGGAAAAGCTCCGGCAGACCAAATGCCGCGTGCTGTAGATTCTCGGTGTCGGTGTGTTCGACATAATACTTTTCATAAATAGCAACATCCTTGAGCCGATAGTCCGCACTGAAATCAATGACCTTCAGCCCCGCATTTAGAAGCTCCGGCACAAAGCCCATCGAAACTTTATGCGGCAAACAACACAGCACCACGTCAGACAGGTCTGAAAGCTTATCAATATCCAACGGCTCAATCTGCAGATCACATCGGCCAGCGAACTGACCAAATACTTCTGCCACGTGCCCACACTCCTCCGGCAGCGCACTTAGATAGACAAGCTCCGCCTCATCATGCCGCAGGATTATCCGTATCGACTCCGCCCCGGTAT
>CAYNTC010000155.1:0-5798 GCA_964399795.1 uncultured Pirellulales bacterium
AAAGAAAAGGCGTCTTCTTTAGGGGCACAAACTTTACAGAACGTCCTGCCGGGGCTCGACATAAGCCCGATTAGCAGCAAAGTAATGAGCAAAAATCTTACATAATAATTAATCATATACTAAGTCCTAATGCTTATGTCCTTAAACTTTGCAGAAGATTTGGTCTTTTGCTGTTTAAAAGACTTTGGGGGTGCACTTTTTGTATACAAGAAGTTAGACCCCTAAGATTCTTTATTTTAACATTTAAGGCCTTGCCATGTCAATCCTGATCAGCATCACTATGGCCTTTATCGCCAAAGAACGTGACATAAAAAAATTAGCCAGCGGCTTCCAGTGCCAATGAGTATAGCACCAATAGCGATGTAACAGCATTTAAGAAATTCTTTGGCAATTGTGCTATAGTAATACAAATGCAATAATTTTTGCCCAGTTATAAACAGTTTATACAGTCCATGCACAATCTGAGCCGCATTTCTCTCCACCACAAATCCAGAGGTCTCATAATTAAGCTTAAGGCCTGTTTTGATACCAATGAATCTGGCTTTAGAGGTTGGGTGATAAAAAAACAAAAAGTCATGTTAACCCAATTATAGACTGTTTTTGTACATAATAAGCATCAAATTAAAATGCTCAAACTGACCGATTTACTAACATTATTATTGATAAGTCTTTTATACGCCTCATGCGTATTAATTTGCAAAGACATCTATCGCCTTGTCATTCTGAGCCCTTCGCTCCGCTCAAGGGTAAACTCCACGAAGTGAAGCGAAGAATCTGGCCAGAGAAAATATGGTTTTTCTTTTGCTAAAGCCGGATGCTTCGCCTTCTCGCCTTTGCGTAGCCGTCCATTCTCCGTAGCAGAGCTACTGCGAAGGATGAACTTCGGCGAAGCGAGGTCGGCTCAGCATGACAATAAAAACGGTCAGTTTGAGTAAAATACTGTGGGAAATGCGGGTTAGACATAACAAAGAATATCATCGACATCAAGGTCGGTGCCGTATTCGGCTAACGCAACCATGAAATAAGCAGGAGAATAATGTATTTTGAAACTACTAAAAATTCACAAAAGTTTCTTACAGAAAAGTCACGTAGTGAACCGACAGCTCCATGTCAAACAATCCTGCAAGATCGATTATTTTAGTGCTGCTTATCTTCTTCATCGCTCATGGCTGCTTTGCGTGTAATTCCTCTGCAACTCTCACAATGACATACTCCCACAATCCTTAAATGAGAAATGCCAGCAAGCCTCTTGGTCTCAATTAGCTTTGCCCCTTTCGCCTTCATCTTGCGAAGTGCCATCTTAGCCTCGTTATTGTCGTGTGTGCCTACAGCATCGATAACAACGCTGACGTTTTTACCTCTCTGGAGCAATCCAAGTGCTGTTGCCTTAATAGCACCTTCAGCGTCCGCACCTATGAGGATAAACTCATTGGCCCGCACCTCGCTGAGCAACCTGTCAATCCTCGGTTCGTCAAATGGATCTACACAACGCTTGTGGAGTACTATTTGCCTGTACCGCCGCAGCATATCCCTTGGCAAATCGGTATTGCCGTCTGCTGCGAAAATTATCCTATTATGCAGTAGCGTGTAACCTATCTTTTTCTGCCCATTCGTACCATCAATGCAATAGCTGACCCCACCATTGTTGTTATCACTGGAAAAGACCTCGCATGTCGATATGATCGGCACATTCTGATGTCTTGCCCAGGCTATTACTCGCCGGATGTGCGCTAAGACCCTTCTGTGATTTCTTATGCAGGCATGTCCTTCAGCCAAAAGAAAGTCTCTTTGGGTGTCTATATCTATCAGAACCTGCCTGCGTCTGGATCTGACCAATTGAAGAATCACTTTTCAGAATTCCTTTCCGGGCTTCTGCGATTCCGTCCTATAAAGAATACGCATCAGCCAACAGTAGGGTTCAGAGGTCTTATCGAATAGCTATGCCGTGTACTTTAGTGACGAAAATAAAAGCTCAAAAACACCTCCTTATTTTCCAAACTCCCAACTGTGAGTATAATGAACTTCTCAAATTTGCTTATTCTTCCTACAATAAGTATATTAAGAGGTGACTTAAGCAATGACTCGAACGTTAAGAAGATATACTTCGGTTGCTTTAAATCTCGAAGACCCGAACTGTAAAACTGAACTTCAACGCGTTTTCGGACGTTCTGGACTTATTCACATTGAAATCGGTACGGGCAAAGCCACTTTTCTCATTGTGCAAGCTCAGGCCCAACCTCACGTGAATTTTCTCGGCATCGAACGAGCTAACAAGTACTACCGCTGTGCGGTCGACCGCATTGGTCGGTGGGGCCTGACAAATGTGCGGATGATACTTGCTGATGCCGCCTCGTTCTTATCCGAGTTTGTACCCGACGACTGCGTAGATTGCTTTCACATCTATTTTCCCGACCCATGGCCCAAAAGACGCCATCACAAGAGACGCTTTCTGTGCACTACGAACATAAAGCAGTTGCTTAGATGCCTAAAAACAGGAGGCACCATTAGAATTGCTACAGACTACGATGATTATTTTCAGCAAGTAGGTAAGCTGATTAACGATGAAAAAGACCGACTTGAAGAAATCAAATTCATCCCAGCAGCTTGTGCTCAGCCCGGTGAGTTGACCGGCACAAACTATGAAAGAAAATATCTGAAAGATAAAAGGCGGATTTTGACTCTCGCTGTAAGAAAGAAATAGCGCACACCATTACTTTAAAACAAGAAAAAATTCCAGAAGGTAATGATCCGGTCCAACTCAAGAATAGACAGCAGGCAGAGTTAACGAGGTGTGCCGAGAATTTTAAGTGAATCTTCTATAACAGGCAGGGCTTTTATTTCCACATCTGGGTTATACGCATTACCTGTCACTTGCATCCGCACAACAGCTCCACCAAGCCCTTCAGTAAGAGACTGCAACATGGAAGGTTCCCCTGCAGCGAGCCTTTGGCCGCGAGCAATTAGAGCCAAATTTACTTCCTCACTTGGCAGGTCCACCGAACCAGACCCGTAAAAAGCCAAAGTCTCGCCCGACATATCGAACTTCTCAACAAGCAGCTTTTCCCCCTTTATATATGAATCAACTAACATCCGTTCAAATGCGAAGTCCTTCGGTTCTGTCAGACTCAAAACATACAACAACTTGGCCAGCGGTGAGACCTTACCCACCTCCATGTCAACTATGCTTATTCTACATCTCCCCTGACGTGACGAGCCGTTACTAACTTGTACGGCGACACTTAACGCCGCGCTCATTGTTCCACCGGTACAGCCCTTTTCTATGCCTTCTTTCGCCCTGCCAGCCGAAAGAAACCTTCTGAGATCAACATGATTAAATCCCATCTGTAGCAAATATCGCGGTGACCACCGAGCTCGTGGCCTGATTTCCAACTTGCCAATTAACTTGCCTCCATAACAGTTTGCTATAAGATTTTCGCAAGTCCAATTTTGCAAGCCAGGATTGTAATTGAGGTCCGCCTTCAAATTGGTTACAGATTTGCCCTTGATTTTCAGGTTATCTGCGACAAGGCCAAACCACCCGCTGGAAAATCCGCTATCAGTTTTGTAGAAACCCTTCGTCGTTAATATTCCATCCAACTCGGCTGTGGTGCCGGATATGCTGAAATTACAGCCCTTGAAAGTGGCCCTTCCGGAAAATCCAATGGATGTGCTTGCATCACCTGTGTTCGTAATTCTAATTTCAGGGAAATCCAAATCACAACGTCCGATAGGCAACAACTCTTGATAAGAGGCTACAACACTTTCGGCCAAAGCAGCCTTGAGACTATCGTCCACGAGAAGGTCTCTGGCTGAAAGCGTAAATGAAGCTGTATTAAAAGCTCCATCAACTAAAGCTATCTGACCATTCACTCTTATCCTCGATTCATTCTCTGTATCCTCCGAATCACTGACAGTTGCTGCTGAAACATCTTCAATGACTATACTATGGTTACTTATAGTCAGCCGGCCGGTGACATCCTCAAAGGTGTACGTAAATCGCCTGTTGGTGATATTGTTACCCAGGCAATGCACAACTATGTTATATTCAAGCTGTCCATCATCTCCTGTCTTATTCAAATTGGCACTAAAGTCGACTTTTCCCTTGGGTTGCCACTCGGAGACAAAGCCAGCTACTTGTTCTGGCAACAACCCAATCAAATCATCATCCAATCGCACATTTTTCCCATTGACTGCTAAGTGATAGTTAAACGGCTGCGCCACATCAGTCAGGTCAATTCCGCCGGACAGTGATATTTCAGCCTGATCGTATCGACCAATAAAGTTTGATAAACTTATTGAATCAGGCGTAATTACAGCATTAGCTGATACGTCCGAGATGGGCATCCGTGACCTGCCAACTTTCAGAGAAGCGCCCTGAAATAAGACTTCAGCAAGATAACTGATTTGGGCGGACATGGTCTTTTCCGTAAACACCTTTATATCCGCGTCAACAGTGCCTGTCATATCGAATCGGCTATACAAATCTCGCTGCTTAGCAGGTAATGCCGCCTTTAGTGTCGAATCCAATGGAATCCCGTTCGCTTTTATCGAAATATAATAAACTGGGTGTTCAGTGTCTCGCTGCGTTGCGCTGCCGTTAAGTGTTATTTTGCCTCCCTCTACTTGCGAAACAACATCCGAAATAACTATACTATTCCGATCAAAAAAGACTTTGCCGTTAAGGTTCTTCAGCGGGTATGGAAAGCCCTTGTATATAGCTTCGACATCGAGCAATTCAACCGTTAAAGTCTTACTCTTATCCGTTGGTGACTGACGGCTGAAACGGTAGTTTATCGACGCAAGTCCGCTCGGAGAAAAGGCATCCCACAGCCTTTTCTGGCCCGCACTTAGTGCATCATACAGGTCTTCATCCAGAACCATATTCGGACTTGTCACACTGATTTGATATTGTCGATTTGCACCATAGCCCTTTGACCAGCCACTAATATTTACATCGACTTCACCATGCTTGCCAGAAATCTTATTCAACACCATACTGTCTTCGGTGAATTCTATCTGACCGGCGAGATGCTCCAAAGCGTATGGAAACTTTTGGTCACAAATTGATACATCTTTGCAGAGGACCTTTCCAGAAATAGTGTTTTCACCTAATCGGTCTAAATTGCCCGATGCTTGTAATTCGACATCAGCAGTGCCTGTTGGACAGTATCGTCCAAATAACTTTTGTAAAGCAGTAAATGGACTTGAGCTTTCTATAAAGGCAGGTTTCACTAACCGATACTCTTTAGCAGCAAGACTCCGTCTGCTTTGTACGTCTTTCATTCTGAGCGTCAATGAGTAGTTACGATCCTGATCGTATTTTAATTCAGCCGCTAACACATCTATGGCCCAGTTTCTCTCAAGTGAAATAATATCCTGAGATGAAATCCCGCCAGCAATTGTGATACTGCCTGGCTTCCAGAATCCTGTCAGTTTGCTTTTGCCGTATCCACCAGGAAGTGCTGCTGTTGTTATTGAAAAGCTATAACCATAAGGCGTTTCCTCATCCAGTCCAAAGGTTGCTTCAACCGGTATTGACACAGTCACTTCTTTATGTCCTTTGTCTATCTTAATATATCTGAGTTTCCCCTTCTCCAGGCGGAGTCGAGGCATTTTGCCCGAGCCTCTCTCCGGAACATGGATCGCAAGTGTATCAATGTTCCAGCGGCCGGTGTCCAGGTCGAACTGAGTGTTAAAGATAAAGTCGCTGATATGTATTTCTTTTAGACTCGGCCCCAACAGTAGCAAGCTACTAATACTGAAACGCGCATACACTGCCTTAGCCTTGAGTATAGCAT
>CAYNTC010000156.1:0-5785 GCA_964399795.1 uncultured Pirellulales bacterium
CCGCAGGCTCGGCGTCGAAGCTGTAGGCGTCTTTCATTATGAACTCTCGGGACCTAATGACGCCGAAGCGGGGGCGGAACTCATCGCGGAACTTGGTACTTATCTGGTAAAGGTTGATTGGCAATTGCTTGTACGATTTTATTTCGCTAGCGGCGAGGTGGGTAACGACTTCTTCAGCAGTAGGGCTAAGCACATTTCCTTTACCATGGCGGTCTTTGAGACAGAATATTGTCGGCCCATAATCAACGCTGCGGCCAGTCTTCTGCCAGAGCTCCAGCGGCTGCATAGAGGGCACGAGAATCTCCTGTGCGCCGGCTCTATTTATCTCCTGCCGGACGATTCCTATGATTTTCAGCAGGCTGCGCCAGCCGAGCGGCAGATAAGTATATGTTCCGCTGGCAACCTTTCGGCACAGGGCCGCTCGAATCATTAACTTGTGGCTGGTCACCTCTGCATCGGCAGGGATCTCTTTAACTGTAGGTATGAACAACTGGCTGTATCTCATTGTAGTACCGCGTATTTCGTATTGCGTAAGTTATATACCGAAGTTCAATTTTAGATTCAGTATATAGCTCAAAGCTAACTGTGTTTCAAGGATATTTAGTGGATTGCTTGTTAATGATGTCCTATTGGCGCGGGGGGCGAGATGAAATACTGAGGGAAAATTTGAGGAAGCAGCATTGTCAGTTTTCGTGGACGGAGATAAAATCTGCCGAGGCAGAAGCAACAAGGACCAGAGGTATATCGAGAATCTAATCAAGTTGATTGCTCGGCGTCTGACACAGCAAGTACGAGGATAAAGCGATAATATGGGCACTGTGATGGGTGGTAGGAAATCGGCAAAATCCAAAGAGGAGACTGTGAAGCTGAGTACGGGCACTCGGCTTGGCAAATACCGGCTGGAAAAACATCTTGGTACCGGCGGTAGCTGTGAGGTCTGGAAGGCAAAAGATTGCGTGGAAGATATTACGGTGGCGCTTAAAATCCCGCAGTTGAATGTTAAGGGTAAGCGTGACGATCATAGTCTGTTCCGCGAAATTCGTCTCGTTGCCCGATTGCGGCATCCCCACATAATGCCCATCAAGAACGCCGACATTGTCAATGGTCATGTTGTTCTGGCGACCGAACTGTCAGTAGGAACTCTGGCTGATCGGTCAAAACCAATGTCTGCTCGGCGAATCGTATCAATTATCAGCCAGGTGCTTGAAGGGCTTGCATACGCACACCGGAATCGGGTGGTGCACTGCGATGTTACGCCGGGCAATATTTTTCTGTTTCCGGATGGCCGGGCGGCACTCGGAGATTTCGGGATCAGCCTCAAGGTCAAAGGGCGTATGGAAACAGTGGATGAGTTCGGCACTCCGGGGTACGTTGCGCCTGAGCAGGCTTACGGCAAGCCTACGTATCGAAGCGATTGTTTTTCAGTGGCACTGATTCTCTACGAGTATCTAACGGGTTTTTTGCCGCGCTGGCCTTTTCGCTGGCCTCTACGTGGACATCAGCGTTTGAAAGAGCGGACGAATCTGGCAATGGTGCGATTTTTCAAGCGGGCTTTAGCGGTGGATCCTGCACAACGCTTTAGCAGTGCAGAGGAAATGCTAACGGCATTGGCGCAGGCGGTACCAAAGGAGCTGCGAAAAGGGCTCGTTAGATCGGCGGGTGAAAGAAAAAAACTCGACTGGCAAAAGATAAGACGGGGGGCTTTCATACAGAAGTATGGCAGAGTTCTACCGGTCGTGCTTCGATGCGTTGACTGCGGTGAACCGATAGCTGAGAGCATGTTGGTCTGTCCGTGGTGCGGCAGCAGGCGAAACCGCTTCGATAGTAACAGTCAATTCAGTCACGTTTGCGCTCGCTGTCACAAGGGAGTATTGCCGGAGTGGCGTTATTGTCCTTGGTGCTATGGGCCGGGATTTGCATCACCGAGCTCGATTCGCACAGCGGGAGTACGGTATCAGGCACAATGCAAGTATTGCAAAGGAAAACTGCTGCGTTTTATGCGATATTGTCCATGGTGCCATCGAAAAGTACGGCAGGCGTGGCAGATACGACCGTTTCCTGAAATTTGTGGGCGGTGCAAGTGGTCCGTGGACTCGACATTCTGGAATTACTGTCCGTGGTGCGGGCAGTGTCTCGTATAGTTTAGGCGTAAATGAGTAGATGCGTAAATGAGTGGGCGGGCTGATATTGGTGACAGTATAGCAGCGGTGTCGGGATTCGCATTTCGTTGGGGCGTGACCAGCGATATAGGTAAGCTGCGAGAAGAAAATGAGGACGCTTATTTTGTTGAGCCGGAGATAGGATTGTTTTTAGTTACCGACGGTATGGGGGGACATCGCGGGGGAGAACTCGCGTCAAAAATTGTTGTTGAAGATTTGCCGCCTATGATCGAGAACGGGCTGAATAAACTTAGATCGCCTAATCCACGAGCGATACGTTCTCTTTTAAAAAGGACAGTGGCAGAGCAAAATAAGCAGTTACGGATGGAGGGAGGCAGTGAAAACGGCTACAAAGATATGGGGGCTACCGTAGCTATGGCTTTGTTGGTTAATGGAAGGGCTTATATTGCCAACATTGGCGACAGCAGGGTCTATCGTTTTCGCAAAGGGAGATTAGTTCAGCTTACGAAGGATCATTCTGTTGTATCCGAGCTTCTGGAGCGGGGAAAGATAGAGCCTGAAGAGGTCGAAAATCACGTAGCACAGGGCCAGATAACGCGTTATGTTGGAATGGACAGGATAGCTCGCGCGTATGTGCGGTCTTTTGCCCTTAGGCGAGGAGATCGATTGCTGTTGTGTACAGATGGTCTGACGGATATCGTGGACGACAAAGGTATTGCTGCGATCTTGAGCAAAGAACTGGATAGTCAAGGTTTCTGTGACACGCTGGTTAAGACAGCTAATGCGGGCGGTGGAACAGACAACGTTACTGTCATTATTGCTGATTGGCTTGGCTGTTAATACCGGAGGCAGCATGCCAAACTTGCAAATCACAGGTTAGCCATCCGGAGTAGATTGTTTCGGAGCTACCTGAAGTTTTGCTGCCTCGCTCCCAACGGTGGACAGGTATAACCTTGCAAGGATGGAAATTTCGCATTATGATAGGGCTGTTCGGATATAAATTCAGCGACGGAGCTTAAAATGGCACACAAGTTTATTAATGAGATAGAACCGGGTGAGGCGATAGATGACGTATACATGGTTAAGGAGCCGATTCTGCGAAGCACGACGAAGGGCGATTTGTACATCGCAATGTTTCTCTCGGATAAGACTGGCCAACTGAACGGACGGATGTGGCAGGCGAGCGAAGAGATTTACAAAGCTCTGCCCAAACCCGGCTTCGTTCACATTCAGGGCAGAAGCGAGCTTTACCAGAATAATCTTCAAATCATTGTCAATAACATTGCCGTTGTGGACCCAAGTAAGGTTTGTGTGGACGATTTTTTGGCCCACACGGATAGGGATATAAAGCAAATGTTCGCCGAGCTAAGAAGCATCGTTGGCCAGGTGAGGAATCCACAGTTAAAGGCGTTGGTCGAGGAGTTTCTCACCGACCGTGAGCTTATGAAAAAATTTTGTCAGGCGCCAGGTGGAGTGAAGCTACATCATGGTTATATCGGAGGTTTGCTGGAACATACATACGATATGCTGCGAGTTGCGGTTGCGATACTTCCTTTGTATCCACAGGTGCAGGCAGATTTAGTCCTGGCGGGGATATTCCTTCACGATATCGGCAAGACCGAAGAGCTTTCGTACGATATGGCCTTTTCTTACACGGACTCAGGCCAATTAATTGGACACATCGTTAAAAGTCTTCTTATGATAAATCAAAAAGCCGATGTTCTTAGGGCTAAAGGCACACAAATCGACCAGGCAATTCTTGATGCACTTGGGCACATTATCCTTTCACACCATGGGCAGTATGAATTTGGCTCGCCAAAGCTGCCAGCTACACCCGAGGCGTTTATGGTCTACTATATTGACGACCTGGATGCCAAGCTCAATCAGGTAACCTCGGCGATCGACAATGAGATGAGCGATTCAAATTGGACCGCTTGGAAGAGCGCTCTGCAAACTCGGCTATATCGTAAGCGCATTGAGTGATGTGCATTCCATATTATTATCTTTACTCAAACTGACCGAATTTTAATTGAAAACTAACGTAAGTACCTATTTGACAACAACATATTGCCCTTTGTCATTCCCGTGAAAACGGGAATCCAATTTGCTGAAAACTTTAATAGATTCCCGCCTGCGCGGGAATGACACAAAGAATCGGTCAGTTTGAGATCTTTATTTTGTTGTTAGCAGTTAGAATGGCAATAGAATTTGTGTTTGTGCCGATGAGCTTTGGAAAAAACGGTCCGGCGGGGCTATCCCCCCGCCTTAGCCCCGCCGGTTTTCTTCGGCGGTGGCATTCGGCTTGCGAATTTTGTTTGTGCTGGTAGTTTGGCAATATCGAGTAATTCATGGATTGGCTATGTCTTTTATGCGGAGGGTGACAACATTATGTCACACCTTCTGTAAAAAACTACTATTTCTCGCCTGTGCGAAGATTTTTGCTGTGACTGTCGGCTTGCCGTGACCATTTCGTTGAAACCTTTGGTGTGTGCTCGATTGAAGCAAATCCAGAATTGATGATTGGTGGATTGGCCTTTATAATCAGCATAATCAGCTTAGCAATAATGGCATAGGCAATTTTGTCGGATCAGATATATGAAGCAGGGAACAAAGATATACACGGTGGGTGAGGTCAACACATTGGTTAAAATGGTGCTTCAGGATTTACTGCCTGATCGGCTTATAGTGCGGGGTGAAATAAGTGGATGGAAGCATCATCTTCCACGTGGACATTGTTATTTTTCGCTAAAGGACGAGACGGGAGTACTTGCCTGTGTGATGTGGGTGGATAAGTTCCGAGCGGTGCGTTTTAGGCCTGAGGATGGTATGGCCGTTTTAGCAACGGGATATGTGGATGTTTATATCAAGGGCGGTAAATATCAACTTTATGTTGAGAAATTGGAGCCGGAGGGCATCGGAGCGCTGCAGTTGGCGTTTGAGCAGATGGTCAGAAAACTTCGGGCAGAGGGTCTTTTTGATGAGGCGCACAAGAGGCCAATTCCACAGTACCCGGAGAGAATCAGCATCCTCACAAGCGAATCAGGTGCGGCAGTGCATGACATTACCGATAGCATTCACAACCGCTGGCCTTGTGTTAAGTTGTTTTTGTATCCTGTGCCGGTGCAGGGTGAAGGTGCGGCTGAGCAAATCGCATTTGCTATAAGGGATGTCAACAAACGCAACAGGAAACTAAAGCTCGATCTTCTTATTGTAGGTCGTGGCGGCGGGTCGCTGGAGGATTTATGGGCGTTTAATGAGGAGGTGTTGGCCAGGGCAATTTTCGATTCAGAGATACCGATTATAAGCGCGGTCGGCCACGAGGTGGATGTAACGGTTGCCGATTTGGTAGCCGACGACAAAGTATCAACGCCAACGAAAGCAGGGGTTCGTGCGGTTCCGGATATGCGAGATGTTCTTGCTGAGCTTGCCAGCAGGCAGCGAATGTTGACGAACGATATAAGGTCCCAGTTGCAGCTTGCAGATCAAAGTGTAAAGACGATCCTGGCAAGCTCGGTCTTTCGGAACCCACTTTTGGTGGTTCGCAACAGAGAGCAACAGTTAGATGAGACTGGTATGAGGTTGGCTGATTCGGTTAAAGGACTGGTTAGTACAGCGCGGCAGGCATTGCATAGTTATTATGAGCAGGTAGTCAGGATTGAGCCGCA
>CAYNTC010000157.1:0-5775 GCA_964399795.1 uncultured Pirellulales bacterium
CGGAGCACGCAAGGGCGGCACCAACAATAGCTGCGAGAATAATCCGTGGCAGCCTTACGCGGACAAATATTTCATGATCCGGATTTGCCGCTGTTGAGTCTGCGTCTGTACAAAAGGCAGCCTTTAGCGAAATACGCTCAGCACCTACAAATGAGCACACAAACATAACTGCCACGAGCACCGCAGCAGCCAGAGCGGTTCTTCTGGCTAAAATACCTGGTGTTAGTAATCCTTTCATGGTTTCATTTTTTAAAAAGCTCTGGTCTCAAGCACCTGGCTACAGTTTCGGCGCCCAACGGCAACCTCGGTCCGAGCCTGGAGACGGCATCGGCGGGAACAATGTAGATTCGCTTATTTGTTACGGCGGGCACGTTATCAAACCTACCCCAGTATTGCATTGCCTGACGCAACTGTGCTGGAGGATTCTGGTGCTGTTCAGATGTTTCGATAATGACATCCGGCCTGCATGCGATGACCTGCTCGGCTCCTATCGGTGGATATTTATGAATCGTTGGGCCGATAGCGTTTACACCGCCCACTATCTCAATAAGCTCATTTATAAACGTGTCTCTTCCAGCCACTCGCAAGGGTTCTCTTTGAATAACCCAAAGCACCTTAAGTGTTTGGTCGCGGCCAACTAAAGCTCGAAGGTTGTCCAATCTGGTTTGAATATCACTAACCAACTGATGTGCTTTCTGTTGCTTGCCTACCGCCGTTCCAATTGTATTGATGGCCTCAAAAAGGTCTCTGATCTTTTCGATTCTGACAGTTAAACAGGTATGGCCCATCCGTTTTAACCTGTGAGCGAGATTTATTTGCTGGTCAAATCCAAGCGTGACTACCAGATCTGGCCTCGCTGCTATTATAGCTTCGATGTTAGGCTGCCAGAAATTTCCGACTTTGTGTTTTTCTTTTGCTGTTGGTGGATAATCACTACTAATTGTTACGCCGACTATCTCGTTATCCAGACCAAGAGCAAAGAGTATCTCAGTCAAGTTGGGAGCCATCGAGACAATTCTGTTAATTTGATTTGGAGAGACTTGGTGGCCTCGAATTTGGTTTTGTTGTGAAATGGAAATTGTCAGACCCAACCCCATCCAGGCAAGGATCATCAGAAGTAGCAATAACCATTTGCTCATCACGTTCTTTTAAACTGCTTTTCTAAGTCGCTTAGTGTGAATTTAATTGCAGTGGGCCTGCCATGAGGACACTGGCTTGCACGTTCTGTGTGTTTTCTATCTTCGAGCAACTGTTCTATTTCAGCATTGCTTAACCTTTGACCAGCTTTTATTGCCGCTTTGCATGCAGCCATTTTCAAGACCTCATCGAGCAACTCCTCGGCACTGAGTTCGGTGCCCTTATCGTCGAGTAAATCGATCAAATCTCGAACGAAATCAGCCGGAGTTGCCCTTGACAGTAAGATAGGAAAGGCTTGTACAGCGTACGTCTTTGGGCCGAATGGCGCAAGCTCGATTCCCAGTTTTTCAATTAGAGGGCGATTAGTGTCGATGATGTTCTGCTGGGCTTCAGTAAGCTCGAAACTGTCGGGTATTAAAAGCCATTGTGATTCGAGTTTGTTCTGTTTCATGCGTCGACATAATGCTTCATATAGTATCCGCTCGTGAAGGGCGTGCTGGTCGATAATAATGAATCCATCTTGGATCTGTTGCACAATGTAGCTGTCGTGTATTTGCATGATTTTTGTTTCAACTGGCCCAATCGCGACTGTGGTATCTCTTCTCTGCTGGGCCGTAGTCTGTGCGCTCATGACTGAAGGTGCCTTGTAAGGTTTTATTGTTGACACTTGACTCAATTCTTGTCTGTCAGCGGGTCTGTGCTTCTTGAAGAATTCCGCCATTGCGTCTGTGATCTCTTGGCTTCGATGGGTTCCGGTAGGCCGATCGCGCTGCGTTCGCGGCACAGCAACAATTGGCAATTGTGCATGTGGTTGAAGATCTGTGCTCAGAAGTTTTTCGCGAAGACATCCGAGGATTTGAGAATGAACCAAATTTGCATTGTAGAACCGAACTTCAATTTTTGTAGGATGTACGTTCACATCGTAGTCTTTGTAAGGCATTTCAATAAACAGAAAAACAATTGGGAATCGGTTTTGTTCGATCAAGCCGCGATAAGCTTCCTTAATGGCATGTGAGATGAATTTATCACGGATGAAACGGCCGTTCAAAAAGACATATTGAAACTTGCCACTTGTCCTGGATGTATCGGGCCTGCCGAATAAGCCGGAAATATGTATACCCCGTTCGTTAGCTTCTGTCTCGATTAGCTTCTCAGCTAATTCGGAGGAGAACAGTTCAGTTATTCGCTGGTTAAGTGTCTGGTCGGCCAAAAGCCGATGAATTTCTCTGCCGTTATGGATCAATGTCAAATCCAATCCTTTCCGGCTGCCGGCAGGGGCGTCCGCCGGCGATGCGGCTGTTGGATTTACAGCAAAGTAGGAACCTAACGCGATACGTATGAAATGCTCTGTAATATGCGTCATTTCGGTGTTAGCCGTTCTTAGGAATTTGCGTCTGGCGGGGAGTTTGTAAAAGAGGTCTCTAACCTGAATTGTTGTTCCATAATCACCGCTGCATGGACCTACACTGCTTTTGCTTTCACAATCTATTTCCATACAATTAGCGCCGACAGCGTTTTTTGTTCTGCTTACCGCCTTTACCTGCGCAACAGAGGCGATGCTTGCTAATGCTTCACCTCTGAATCCGAGTGTCGATATTCGGCTAAGGTCAGCACTGGTTTTGATTTTACTTGTGGTATGGGGCTCGAATGCCTGGGCCAGGTCTTCAGCATCCATTCCACAACCATCGTCGGTAATCGATATTGATTTTCGCCCTCCGTCTTCGATAGCCACCGTGATTTTCGTGGCCCCAGCATCAATGCTATTTTCCATCAGTTCCTTGATTACACTGGCAGGCCGCTCAATTACCTCGCCAGCCGCAATCATATTTATCATATTCTGGTCAAGTACTTTGATCTGTCCCATAGCTACCTTATTGTATTCATTTCTTTTTGGAATTCCAGTGTATTTGACAGGCTCGCTAATTATAACCCCGCCATGTGATGGCGGGGCTAACCGAAACTAACCGAGATGACCGAAAAAAGGTTGTAGACGAAGTAAATTGCAGATATTATCAAAAGCGATGAAGAGAATGATTGGCTATATGGTTACCTGGACTACCTACGGAACCTGGCTTCAAGGTGATAAAAGAGGATATGTAAAAAATAGTAGAATCCTTTCGCAAAATGATAAATTAAAATTGGTAAATCAAAGGCAACAAAAATATCCGATGGTCAAATTTAATTCAGAACAAAAGCAAATTGTTCAGGATTCAATTATCGAAGAAGCCAGGAGAATAAATCACGAAATTTTTGCGATAACGGTTTGCTCAAATCATGTGCATATAGTCGCTTCAGTTTCGCAAGAGTCAATCGAACAAGCGGTTCATCGATATAAATATTCAGCGACTTTAGCACTGCGTAAATTCGCAAGTCAAGGCAAGATATGGTCAAAGGGATTTGATAAGAGATTCTGTTTCACAGATAAGGAGCTTGAAAACAAAATCAAATATGTACAAAGTCATAATGGTTAGCCCTGCGATCACATCGCAGGGTTTAAAAAAAAGAAGACCCTGCCATAGTGATGGCAGGGCTAAACAGAATTCGATTTTATACGTTAAGGTAAAAGTAAGCTCTGGCCGGTCATTTCTTCGGGTTTAGGCAGGCCCATCATATCCAACAGCGTTGGCCCAATGTCAGCTAATCTGCCGTCTGGACGCAGCTTGGCGTTTTTATAGCGTTCATCGAAAACGACCAATGGTACGTCACCAACAGTGTGCGCTGTATGTGGCTCATCTGGACTTCCATCGATCATCTTTTCGAAATTGCCGTGGTCTGCTGTTACTATTGCCGCGCCGCCCATACTCTTGACCTTGTTTAGAACCTTACCCACGCACTCATCGACCGCTTCAGCGGCTCTTATCGCTGCGGATAGAATGCCGGTATGGCCAACCATGTCGGGGTTGGCGAAGTTGACTACCATAACATCATACTTATCCGAAACGAGCCTTTGAAGCACGACATCAGCGACTTCATAGGCGCTCATTTCAGGTTTCAAATCGTATGTACGGACACGCGGAGAAGGCACGATTTGCCTGTCCTCACCCTTAAATGGTTTCTCGGTGTAATCGTTAAAGAAGAAGGTTACGTGCGCGTATTTTTCTGTCTCGGCGCAGCGAAATTGTTTTAAGCCGAGGGAGCCCCAGTATGCGCCAAGGATATTTTTCATTTTTGGCAGCTTCGGAAAGGCCACTGGTGCCGGTATTGTTGCATCATACTCGGTCATACAAACGTAATATACGTTTGCTTTAGTTGTCCGAGGGAATTCCTTGAAATCAGGTTCGACAAATGCCCGGCTAAGCTCACGCGGTCTGTCGCCACGAAAATTGAAAAAGATTACACCATCCCCATCTTCGACAGTTGCTAATGGCTCATTCCCATCAGTAACGATACAAGTTGGCTCTATGAATTCATCCGTCACGTCTTTTTCATAACTTTTTGTTATTGCTTCTCTTGCGCTGGTTGCTTTGATGCCCTTAGCGAACCGCAGGCATTTGTAAGCCTTTTGTACGCGGTCCCATCGGCTGTCACGGTCCATCGCATAGAACCTGCCCATCACGGTTGCGATCTTGCCTACGCCTATCTGTTTGGCTTTCTTTTCAATATCGGCTATGTATCCGGCACCGCTGTCAGGCGGCGAGTCTCTGCCATCGGTGAAGGCATGGATGAAGACATTTAGTACATTGTTTCTTTTTGCCAATTCCAGAAGGCCGTAGAGATGTTCCAACAAAGAGTGTACACCGATGTCACTACATAGGCCCATAACATGCATCTTACCGTTATTTTCCCTGACGAACTTAATAAGGTTTTGGAACTCCTCATTCTCGAAGAAAGAGCCATCTTGAATTGCTTTACTGATTCTCACCAATTCCTGTGGCACGATTCTTCCAGCCCCAATATTCTGATGCCCGACTTCACTATTGCCCATCGTCCCTTCCGGCAGCCCTACATCTTTTCCACTGGTGTGTATAAGGCAGTTGGGATATTCAGCCATTAGCATGTCATCTATAGGGGTGTTGGCTCGCTTGATTGCGTTGTATTCGTCCTCGTGCGGGTTTGGATTATAGCCCCAGCCATCACGGATAATCAGTACAAGCGGCCTTTTCTTCGAGGCTGTTTTCTGCTTTGCCATATAGTGATTACCTTTCAAGTATAAAGAATGGAGACAAGGCATTACCTCGTCCCCATAGAAGCAGCTTAATATGATATAGAGCGCTATAAGATATGTCAAACCTTTGGCTGGAACGCTCGCGATCTAAAACTGTTTGTTTTGCTAAAAGGCTTTGACAGCGATAGTTAGCGTGCTATAATTGTGCGATTTGTTGGGTTTTGCATGCCCTAATCCAGGAAACATAAACTATACCTGCATGATGAACCGGCCAGAAGTTGACTGTGACGAATTCAAATAGTAACAAAAATAGCGCCCACAAAAATCAGAGCCGAGCTTTTTTAAATCGCCGGCCTGTTGTATTGCCGGGATGGAAGGCCCAGTTGATTTTCTGGTTATTAGCTGTGCTTGGCTTGGCGGTGGACTTAGGTACCAAAGCTGTTGTATTCGATTGGCTTGCACAAGAGCCAGGTAATCATTTTTCGATTATCGCTGGATTTTTACGGTTAGTCAGGACTGAGAATCCCGGTGCT
>CAYNTC010000158.1:0-5767 GCA_964399795.1 uncultured Pirellulales bacterium
GAGAACTGGGTATCGACCCATACGGAACCATATATGATGGAACTGAGCCAGCCGAGAACATTAAACGTAGATTCAAAGATGACGACGGCACACAGCAAGCTAAGTGCGCAGGCAGAATAGTGCTGTTGAGGGACATTGGCAAGCTAATTTTTATTACACTGCGGGATCGCAGTGGTACGGTACAGGTGGGATTAAGTAAAAATCTGCTTGGTCGGCAGTGGCAGCTTGCAAAGCTGCTGGAGCTTGGTGACATAATTGGTGCGGCGGGTAAGCTCGGCAGAACACAAACCGGTGAAATCACTATATGGGTTGCTGAAGATGGACTTACTTTTTTGAGCAAGTGTCTGTATCAGCCGCCTGAGAAATTTCACGGATTAGCCGACGTTGATAAGCGATATAGGCAGCGATTCGTAGACCTCTGGGCCAATCCGGAGGTTATGGAGCGGTTCAAGAAACGAAGCGCCATCGTCGCTACAATACGTGAGTTTCTTAGCTCGAGAGGCTTTTTAGAAGTCGAGACACCCATGATGCAAACAATAGCCGGCGGTGCTGCGGCAAAACCATTTGTCACACATCATAACAGCTTGAATATGGACCTGTTTTTGCGAATTTCGCCTGAGTTGTTTCTGAAGCGACTGCTCGTCGGTGGAATGGAGAAGGTCTTTGAGATAAACCGCAATTTCCGCAACGAAGGATTGAGCAGGCAGCATAATCCCGAGTTTACGATGCTCGAAGTGTATCAGGCGTATGGCGATTACAACGTAATGATGAATCTAACTGAGGAGCTAATCAGCCGGTGCGTAGGGCAACATTGCGCGGGCGGGCAAGTTCAATTCGATGACTTGAGGGTGGATTTTTCTCGGCCTTGGCCCCGGCTTAAATATACAGAATTATTGCGCGAGCATAGCAACTGTGACATTGATAATATTGACAGCATCAGAACAAAGGCAAGACAGCTTGATCTCGATGAGGCCGATATGGACGACGCGGTAGTAGTCAACGAAGTGTTTGAGGCAGCTGTTGAGGATAATCTTATTGATCCTGTTTTTGTCATAGACTATCCGGCGGCACTGTGTCCACTGGCCAAACGCAGAAAAGACGACCCGAGATTTGCCGAACGATTTGAATTATTTGTGGCGGGAATGGAGCTGGCTAATGCGTACACAGAGCTAAATGATCCGGTTGAGCAATACGATAATTTCCTCACCCAGCTCCGAGGGCAGGAAGAATCGATAACAAAAATGGATACGAACTATATAGCTGCCTTGAAGTATGGCATGCCTCCGGCAGGGGGATTGGGCATTGGAATCGACAGGCTCATAATGGTCCTGACAGGCGCTGCCAGTATCCGTGATGTAGTGTTATTTCCACTTCTAAAGCCCAAACAGGTACAAGGTCAATAATTGACACAGATGAACGATGTGCCACTAATAGAGGAAATTCTCCCATGCTATTTGTGCTCGTGCCCACTTTCGCAAGCGGAACCTTAGACTCAATCTAATATCGGATATGAGATGTTGAAGCTACTGTTATGGCTGAGGTATCTGCGTAAGAGAAGGATTGTTCTTCTGAGTATTGCTGCGGTTGCACTATCAGTGTCACTGTTAGTAGTCGTTTCGAGCCTGTTTACCGGTTTCATAGATGCGCTTGAGAAGAGCGCTGTCGAGACAATAGGTGATGTTGTTGTTGCGGCGCCGGCCAAGTTTGCCAAGTATCCACTTTTCATCGAGCGTCTGGAAGAAACGGCTTCGGTTGAAGCTGCCACTGCACTTCTGTCGGCGCCGGGCCTGCTGCATCTGGGCGAAGGAAACGTTCGAGCAGTAGAGATTTGGGGAATCGAACCCGGGCGAAGATCCAAAGTCACAGCGTATAAGCAATCGTTGCTAAGGCAAAAGAACTCTGCGGATGATCCCACTTTTGAAGTAGCGGATTTGCCCGAGTCTGTCGGCGGATTTGTCGGTATCGCAGTAGTTGCAGAGCCCAACGAACAAACGGATGAATATGATTTTCATGCCGCAGAACAAATGATCGGACGCCAGGTTGTGCTCACAACGGGATCAGTGACCGAAGAGGGTATTTCAGATCATTCGGCAACGCCGTTCAAAAGAAGAACTTTAAAGTTTGCGATTGCAGATATCGTTTTTACGGGCATTTATGACCTTGACAAGTCCGTAGTTTACGTGCCGATAGAAGGCTTACAGAAAGATTTATATCCAAATGAAGATAGCTGTCTCGCTACAAAAATCCATATCAAGCTCTCTCCAGGTGCGGATACAGAGGTTGCCGTGGCAATTGTTCGAGGAATATGGGGAGTTTTCGCTGAGAACGAGCTTAATTGGCCCACATATCTAATAAAAGGGACTGATATTGCCACAGCCCGACAAATGCAAGTTCGTTACGTAGTCGCGCTGCGAAAACAGATGGGAGTTTTGCTGTTGATATTCGGCGTTGTTAGCCTCAGTGTGGTTGTGCTAATATTCTGCATATTCTACATGATAGTAAGACTTAAGCAGAAAGATATCGCAATAATAAAAAGCTGTGGAATGGCCAGTAGTTCAGTAGCCTTTGTATTTATTGGATTCGGTGCGTTTGTCGGCCTGATTGGCTCAGGTCTTGGTATAGTTCTGGGCAGCGTTATCACAACTAACATTAATACGATAGAGAATTGGATACGAATAATTTTTGGGCTAAAGCTTTGGAAAAGCAGCGTATACCTGTTTAGTAGGATACCTTCCGAGGTCGATTGGAATTCAGCCCTTTGGATCGTTCTGTTTTCGATTTTTGCTGCGTCTATTGGAACATTGATACCAGCGGTTGTAGCGGCAAACACAGAACCGGTTCAGATACTGCGATATGAGTAGAGATCGAAACGAGGCTCTGCGAAAAAAGCGTTGTTGAAAGGGCTCAGGGGCCGGGGTTCAGGGGTCAGCAGACTTGGTGAAGCCTTCTCTGATCCCTGACCCCCGAATCGATTTGGATTTGATGTTTCTGACTTATCATGTACAAGTTTATCCTTGCAACCCGATATTTAATAAAACGCCACATAACGTATTTTGCAATTGTGGCGGTTTCGCTCTGCGTATTCATCGTCGTCGTAGTTATGACCGTGATGACAGGTCTGGTGAGCGATTTTAAGCAGAAGAATCACGACTTTGTTGGAGACTGTGTTGTTGGCACAGAGTCGCTGGTGGGCTTTAGCTATTATGAGGGATTTGTAGAACTTCTGGACCGTGCTAATTTCGTACAGGCTGTTTCACCTGTCATCAAGAGCTATGGATTAGTTGGTACTCGCCGAGCCGAACAGAGCTTTGGCCTGGAAATCATGGGTGTCGACCCTGTCAGGCATAGTAAGGCTACTGGCTTTGCACAGACGCTGTATTATCATAGAGATGATGTGTCGTCGGTGTTTGAGCCGGCGAGAGACCCAAACCTCTGGGGCTGCGTGATAGGGATCGACCGAGTTCTGGCACGTGATTCTCATGGCAGATACGCGTACAACAGCATTGCTCCTGATATGGAGATAGTGATAAATTGCTTTCCTTTAACAGCGAAAGGAGCTCTGGCTAAAGCAGGCACCGGACTGGTCAATACTAAAGTTTTCTATTATAGCGATCATTCGCATAGTGGCTTAGCCAGGGTGGACAGTTCGTTAGTTTATCTGCCCTTCGAACAGGCCCAGTTGCTTTGTGGTATGGCCGGGCCTATCAAAAGAACCAACGCAATTCACATTAAATTTAATCCGGATGTAAAGCTAAATGCCGGGTGTGAAAAGGTTGCGTTACTATGGAACAAATACAAAAAAGAGAATGCAGAAAAACCACAGGCAAATTTGTTAGACTCTGTCACTGTCCAGAGCTGGAAGGTTTATCAACGCTCTTCTATCGCAGCAATGGAGAAGGAACAAACGATAATGACAGTGATGTTCGGCCTTGTCGGGATTACAACTGTCTTCATTGTTTTTGTTGTCTTTTATATGATTATAAGTCATAAGAGTAAGGACATCGGCATACTGAGAAGCGTAGGAGTGCCCAACTTGGGCGTTATTGAGCTATTTACGGGTTTCGCAGTTATGGTGGGACTTATAGGGTCTTTTGTTGGAGCATTTGGTGGCTGGCTGTTCCTGCTGAATATAAATCGGCTCGAAGATTGGCTCTTCAGGCATTTTGGATTTCAACTCTGGGACAGGAGTATTTATGCCATTGGTGACATTCCAAACCATCTGGGAGCTGGCGTTCTGACGACCGTAATTCTTTCAGCAATTGTCGCCTGTCTGCTTGGTGCGCTCGTGCCGAGCTGTCAAGCGGCGAGACTTAAGCCCGTAGAAACTCTGCAGGTGGGTCAGCTATGAGCAGGAATGAGTTCATTTTACAGGCTGAGCAGGTATACAAATCTTATCGGATGGGGGCTACGAATGTCAGGGTCCTAAAAGGTGCGAGTTTGGCCGTGCGAGAGAGAGAATTCGTGGCCATCGTCGGGGCATCGGGCAGCGGTAAAAGCACGCTTTTGCATATATTAGGTGGGTTGGACAGGCCCAACGAGGGCATCATAAGATTTGAGGGACGCGACTTGAGCCAATTTGAAACCGGTCAGTTGAACAGCTATCGCAATAAAATTGTGGGCTTTGTTTTTCAGTTTTATCATTTACTGGACGAATTAAATGTACTGGAAAATATATTGCTGCCGGCGATGGCCTCGAGAAGCGTGATTGGCTGGCTTGGTTTTCGCTCGCAGGCGAAAAAACGTGCGAAGGAGTTATTGAATCAGCTTGGTCTTGCTGAGCGGGCTAACCATAAACCATATCAGCTCTCGGGCGGTGAGAGACAGAGGGTAGCTATCGGCAGGGCATTGATGAATGAACCTAAGCTGCTTTTGGCTGATGAGCCGACGGGAAATCTTGACTCGGCAACGGGCAATGGTATTTTAGACGTCCTCGAAAAGCTGCAAAGGACTGGCCAGACGATTGTTATGGTAACTCACGACGAGAGAATAGCACGAAGGGCTAAAAGAATCGTAATGCTGGCCGACGGAATGATAAAAGAATAAAATATGGCACATAAGCAGAGGCTATATGTGAATCCAAAACACGATAGGTGAGGTTGTTTTATGGGTTTGAAGATATGGCTTGATAACAGACTCGTTGACGAGGCTGATGCCAAAATATCTGTTTTTGACCACGGCTTGCTTTATGGCGATGGGGTCTTTGAAGGTATTCGCGTTTATAACGGCAAAGTATTCGAGCTGGAAGCGCATCTAAGAAGGCTCTATGAATCAGCCAAGGCAATCCGCCTTGACATCCTGATGGGCAAGAGCCAAATTATAAAGGCTGTCGAGAAGACCGTCAAAGCTAACGGCGTGATTGACGGCTACATCCGTCTGTGCGTTACGCGTGGTGTCGGAACTCTCGGCCTAAATCCCTTCGTTTGTGAAGAAGGCAAGTTATTCATCATTGCCGACAACATCCAACTTTATCCCGAAGAACTCTATGAAAAGGGCATGAGGGTAATTAGCGCAACGACAATTCGCAATCACCCCTTGGCACTTCCGCCTCAGATTAAAAGCATGAATTATTTGAATAACATTCTGGCTAAGATTGAAGCGCTTGATAACGATGTGCCCGAAGCAGTTATGTACAACCATGAAGGCTACGTAGCTGAAGCTACAGGGGACAATGTGTTCATCGTGAGAGATGGTATAATCTACACACCGCCGGCAGAAGCCGGTGGCCTGGAAGGGATAACACGAAAGGTAGTCATTAATCTTGCCAAGG
>CAYNTC010000159.1:0-5753 GCA_964399795.1 uncultured Pirellulales bacterium
CTGCTCAATCAATTGCTCCGGCACGTTCACGCCGGCAACATTTTCATTCATATACTTAGCCATCCCGGCAGACTTCAATATTACAATACCTGCCATAACCGGTACTTTGAGACCGCGGATTTGTTTTACAAACTGCTTGAACTTTTCAGTATCGTAAACAGCCTGTGTCTGAAAAAACCTTGCTCCAGCCTCGACTTTCTTTCGCAGTTTGACGATATGAAGTTCAAGTGGGTCGAACTCCGGCGTAGCTACCGCTCCGAGGAAGAATTTCGGGCTTCCATCCAGCTCATGTCCAGCTAAATCTTTACCCTGCTCAAGAGTTTTTGCAGCTTCAAGCAATTGTACTGAATCGAGATCAAAGACTCCTTTGCTTTCCTGATGGTCGCCCAATTGTTGATGATCGCCTGTCAAACACAAGACATTCTCAATTCCCAATCCATAAGCACTCAAAAGGTCCGATTGCAAGGCCAACCGATTGCGGTCCCGACAGGTCATCTGCAATATCGGCTCCATACCACGCTCAAGTAAGAGCCGACAAGTAGCAAGTGACCCGAATCTCATCACCGCACTCTGTAGGTCGGTAACATTAAAAGCAGTAATCCTTTTTTTTATAGATTCAGCTTCATCGAGACATTTGTCGATATTCACTCCTTTAGGAGGACCAACTTCACTTGTTACCACAAATCGTCCGCTTCTTAGAGCTTCTTTGAATTTTGACATTTGTACCGATCCTCACTTATTAGGCTATCTTTAGAAACAATAGTTCATTAATTATTTACTTTAGTCCGAAGGCTCTTTTGGCTGACTCGACGGTGTTATACATCAGCATTGTTATTGTCATCGGGCCGACGCCCCCTGGTACCGGAGTAATTAGCGAGGCCTTTTCCTTTACCGCTTCAAAATCCACATCACCCACAAGACGATAACCCTTTTTCTTTGTTGGGTCATCAACACGGTTAACTCCAACGTCGATTACGACGACACCTTCTTTCACCATATCTGCCGTGATTGTATTCGGCCGGCCCGCTGCAGCTATGAGAATATCTGCTCGCCTTGTATGGCCGGAAAGGTCCTTCGTACGGGTGTGACAAACAGTAACAGTAGCGTTGCCTTTCTCGTTTTTCTGAATAAGCATGTTCGCAAGTGGCTTACCGACAATGTTACTGCGACCAACTATCACCACTTCAGCTCCTTCAATTGTCACGCCGCTGCGAATCAGCAGTTGAATAACGCCGTGTGGCGTACATGGCAGAAAAGCCTTCTCACCCACAACCATTTTGCCGACATTCATCGGATGGAAACCATCCACGTCCTTAGCCGGTTCAATTGATAACAATACCTCCGCCTCGTTAAGATGTTTGGGCAAAGGCAGTTGAACAAGAATACCGTTTATCTTTTTATCTTTATTCATTCTGTCGACCAGCGCCATTAGGTCTTGCTGTGATGTCTCAGCAGGCAATCGATTATCATCAGAATAAATGCCTATTTCCTCACAGGTTCGTTCTTTTGCCGTGACATAAGACTTTGACGCTGGGTCCTCACCGACCAGAACAACACCTAATCCAGGCACAATCCCCTGCTCTTTGAGCTTAGCTACCACTTCTTTTAATTCCGCCCGCATATTCGCGGCCACTTGCTTGCCATCTATAATTTGCGCTGTCATCGGCTTTTCACTCCGTTTTTACAAACATATTCCAGAAATTTGTGAAGCTCCAATCGCCACTAATTTTCCAAACAGGTTGCTTCTCATTGACAAGCGCACCTGCTCAGAACAAGCCTTGGACCTTTCCGGTCCTAACATCCACATCGATACGCCGAAATGCAGGATTGGACGCAGTACCAGGCATAAGCTTGATAGCTCCAGCGACGGGCACAATAAAGCCGGCACCTTTATAGACCAGGATGTCACGGATGGGCAGCTGCCAAGCACGAGGTCTGCCCTTGATATCCGGATCATGCGAGAGACTAAGATGCGTCTTAACCATGCACGTTCCCAAAGTCTTACTCACTGGTTCAGCCTCCATAGCCTTGGCCTTTTCCAGCGCATCGTCCGTGTATGTCACACCATTTGCACCATACACTTCTTTTGCAATTAGTTCAATCCGCTTTCGCAGTGGAGTATCTAAATCATAAAGAAATTTAAAATCATTCTTTTCATTGCAAGCCTGAACCACTGCTTCGGCAAGTTCTATCGCTCCATCACCACCCTTGAGCCAGTGTTCCGAAACTGCCGCAAGAGCACCGTTTTCCTCAGCTATCTTGCGAACAAAGTCTATTTCTGCTTTGGTGTCGGTGTGGAAACTGTTTATGCAAACGACAGGTTTGACACCACTTTTGTTAACTGTTTCTATGTGGGCCACAAGATTCTCGCAGCCCTTCTCAACCAATTCCAAATTCTCAGTGACGTATTCTTCACTTAAAGGCACACCCGGCTTAACTGTCGGTCCACCACCATGCATCTTTAACGCACGCACAGTCGCAACGATAACTACCGCATTCGGAACCAGTCCTGACATCCGGCACTTCAAGTTCCAGAACTTCTCAAAGCCAATATCCGCACCAAACCCACTTTCTGTAACATGGTATTGGCCCAATTTTGTCCCGATCATATCGGCAATAATAGAGCTTTGTCCAACCGCTATATTGGCAAATGGACCTGCATGGACAAATACAGGCTGACCTTCTATTGTCTGCAATAAATTCGGATTTATCGCATCGACCATCCACGCCGTCATGGCCCCATCAACTTCGAGGTCTGCTGTCGTGACCTCCTTACCTTTCTTATCATAAGCTACGACTATTTTTGAAATGCGTTCACGAAGATCTTTTAAGTCCTTTGCAACCGCCAGTATTGCCATAATCTCGCTCGAGACAGTAATTTGAAAGCCGGAATCCATCTCATAACCATCCATTTTACCACCGCGCCCGATCCGAATATTCCGCAGAGCCTGTGCACAGAAATCCATCGCCCACGACATCTGAACACGCTCTGGATCGATATCCAGTCGCCTCAAGTTGCTCTTTGCAAGCCTGGCATCATCATAATTTCGCTCATGCTGCATCCTTGAGCTAAGCGCTACCATCGCAAGATTGTGAGCGTTCGTAATACAGTCAATATCGCCAGTCAAACGAATAGAAAATGGCGTTAATGGAATGCATTGTGCCAGACCTCCACCCGCTGCAGAGCCTTTGATATTGAAAGTTGGTCCACCACTGGGCTGACGAATCGCCCCAACAACACGTTTTCCTATCTTGCCCAAACCTTCTATAAGGCCAATTGCAGTCGTCGTCTTTCCTTCCCCTAACGGGGTCGGCGTGATAGCAGTCACATCGATATACTTTGCTGTCGGAACATTCTTCAGCCGCCCAAGGACTTTCCGGTAGTCAACCTTTGCCAACTTCCGCCCCATAGGTATGAGTTCGTCTTCTCGTAGACCCATCTCTTCGGCTAATTGCCTAATGGGCTTCATTTGTTCCTCAGCAGCTTCTGCAATCTGCCAATCTTTCATTTTGATAGGATCAAGTCTCATAGGCATCCCTTTCATTCCCGCTGACATTTTTATCTGCTTATACTACTCAAGATACGGTCATAGTGACGTTGAACAACGAAATTGTCAACAAAGAGTTCAAAAAAACGTGCTCAAATATGTTCCTTGCCTTATAATTTTTGCATTTTAAATTCTGATGGTCTGTTGCCATCTAACCTAACACTCTGTATAATCAGCGTACTTTGAAAAGCGATATGCTTATACTGGCAATTCATTAAGATTGGTGCTATGTACTCGAATCGAATCAATAAAAAAATAACTCCTCTACGTAGGTTCATGGATTGACAATAAACCAATTTGAAATTATCTCTGAAAAACTTAATCATGGCGATGAAAATGATCAATACGAGTGTTTTAAAAAAATTCACCTTAACTACATTCCTTGATTAGCAATTTGAACCAAGGGGCGACATGACCAAATCAGAGACACAAGCCTATCAAGATATCCTCAAACGTGCTGGCGGCGCCAATAGAGAGAATCTGTTCATGCTCCTTGGGCAAGTTCAAGACGCATTAGGATATGTGCCAAAAGCTGCAATCCGTGACCTTGCAGAAAACACAGGTGTCTCACAAGCTCGAATCTACGGGGCATTGACCTCGTACGGAGATTTCGTGATTAAACAAGGGTCGGAGGAAATAAAGTGAAAGAATGCAAGGTCCTGACAAAACGTGTCGGCAAATACGATCCTTTAGATATAAAAGCGTATAGATATATGGGAGGATTTGTCGGCCTTGAGCGAGCACTCAGTATGAGCGCCAACTCTGTAATTGAGCAAATCGAACATTCTGGGCTTATTGGCCGAGGTGGTGCGGGATTTCCGACTGGCCTTAAGTGGGCATTTACTGCCAAACAAAAACAACAACCAAAGTATTTCATCTGTAACGCGGATGAGGGTGAAATGGGAACTTTTAAAGACAGGATCCTACTCGATGGTGATCCCTGGGCCATTCTTGAGGGCATTCTGATTGCGGCTTACGCTATCGGAACGAAACAGGTCTTCATTTACATAAAGGGTGAGTACGAGCAAACAGCAAAGCTGTGGGTCAAGCTCACTGAACAAGCAATGAAAGCAGGTCTTCTGGGAGAGGGAATTCTCAATTCAGAGTTCTCGGTTAATTTGCAGGTGGTAAGGGGCAGAGGGCCATATATTGCTGGCGAGGAATTTGCCCTTATCGCATCACTCGAAGCAAGACGAGCGATGAGCAGAATCAAGCCGCCATATCCGAGCGAAAGAGGGCTTTTTGGAAAACCAACGGTCGTCAATAACGTCGAGACAATTGCAAATATTCCGTTGATAATAGCCAATGGCGCAGAAGAATACCGCAAAATCGGAGTCGAAGACGATCCCGGGACAAGACTTTTTTCTTTATCAGGCGATGTGAAACAGCCTGGCGTTTACGAGCTTGCAATGGGCTCATGCACACTTGGAGAGTTTATCAAGGAATTCGGAAATGGCACACGAACCGGTCAGCCCATAAAAGCAGTTCAACCCGGCGGTGGTACCAGCGCGTTTATTAAGGGCGATTCTCTGGGATGCAAGCTCACATCGAACGATATCCGACAAGCTGGCAGCTCGATTGGCACAGCGGCAGTGATTGTATACGAAACAGGCAGAAGCGCAGTTGACATCGTCAATGGCCTGTTGGAGTTCTATGGGACTGAATCCTGCGGACGATGCGCACCGTGCCGAATTGGCAGTTTGCAAATGAAAGCTATTGTCGATGCAATAGCTCAAGGACATGGTACAGTGACAGACTTAGAAAAACTACGGGTAATCGGAAAAACCGCTGTGACTGCATCCACTTGTGGAATGGGCCAGGCGTTTCCACTTCCGGTGCTTTCTGCGTTAGAGCTTTTCCCAGAAGACTTTGAAGCAGTACTGTACAAAGCCTCAGCCTAAGTCTTAACACTGCAAGGAAGTAAAAAAATGAAAGAAGTTTGCCTGGAAATCGACGGCAAAAAAGTCAAAGTTGAACAAGGAATAACCATACTCGAAGCTGCAAAAAAAGCCGGAGTTGATATCCCTCATCTGTGCTATGATCCCCGTGTCGAGCCTATCGGCAGTTGCCGGCTTTGCCTCGTACAGATAGAAGGAAGACCTGGCCTTACTACGTCCTGCAATACGCCAGTTGCTGATGGGATGAAGGTTTGCACTGAGAATGATGAAATTGCAGCAATAAGGAAAACCATTCTTGAACTTATCT
>CAYNTC010000160.1:0-5736 GCA_964399795.1 uncultured Pirellulales bacterium
CCCGCATCAAACTGAAACGTCTCTACCCACAAATTAAAACGACATAAGGTAGTAGTATTATGTCGAGCGCAACAATTTAATATGATTGGTATAAAAAGAAAGCCTTGTCAGCGTCTGGCACTAACAAGGCCATAACGAGGCCGATGAGACTCGAACTCACAACCTTCGGATCGACAGTCCGATGCTCTAGCCAATTGAGCTACGGCCCCTCTCAAACTAATAATACTTAATATACCAAACGGCTAATTTTTATTCAAATGTTTTATCTCGTTGCTAAATGCTTCTAAGCTTGGTTGTTACCTGTCGATATTCATAACACACGCTGGCCTTCGGTCACACTTTTTTGGTTTTGATTAGAAAAAAACAGCGTAGTACACTTTGATAACTTGCCCTGGGGAACTTATCATTTTCTTGCCGCGTGTGAGCGCCGAATAATCGGTTGTGACTTGTTGTTCTTTTTTCGATCCTGCTGCAAAATCCTCATCGTCTTTTTGACATCGGGAACTTTCAGCACACCAGTTGTTCTTCCACCCTTTGCACCAGCGGTGCAGTAAGCGTAAGAGATATTTATGTGGCACTTGGCTAATTTCTCTGCCACCGCTGCCAATGCACCGGACTTGTTTGTCAAGTTAACACATAGGACTTCCGTCTCATTGTAGGCCATATTTAGCTTTGACAGAACCTCTCTTGCCTTATCAGGTGAAGCAAAGACTATTCGCATTACTCCATGCTCCATCGAGTCCATTACTGTCATTGCAATGATGTTGATCTTGGCTCGTGCAAACTCTCCAAGCACCTGAGCCAACACTCCTGGCTTATTAACCATAAACACTGAAAATTGCGGTGCAACGTACATTTCTTTAGCCCTCTGCACAATCGTACAAAAACACGCGGTTTTAGTTAGTAACTATCCTAAATCCAATCATAATCGATCATACACTATGCCTTATAGCATAAAACATAGCCTCCATATTCGCCGGTGGTACATCGGGTAAAATCGATTCATTGCTGGGCGAAATAATCAATCCTGTCGGAAATATTTTCTTCAATTCGAGGACTTTTTCTCTGACCTGCCTTGGAGTACCATTAACAAGCAGTTCTTGCGCATCAACTCCGCCGCAGAACGACACCTTATCGCCAAAATCTCTTTTTAGCTCCATCGGCGTCATTCCTTTTGCCAACGGCTCAATGGGATGTATAGCATCAATGCCAATATCAATCAAATCAGGGATTATTTCCCTTATAGAACCGCACGAGTGATAGACGACATTTAGACCATATCGTTTAGCCTGTGCGACCAACTTAGCTATACCTGGCAGGGCAAACTTCTTTATCATTACGCGGGAAAGCAATAGTCCCGTCTGTCCTGCAAAATCATTGCCAAGCAGTACCGCATCGAGCTTGCCTTTCGTCGCTGAGTAGAATATCTCGTTCGCCTTCAGATAAAAATCCAGTATCCTCTCTGTGGCCGCCAGAACCACTTGAGGCGCGGTTTGCATCCGGAGCATGGCATTGTCCATTCCAAAAATTTCGCACATACACTGGAAATGGGAAGACCACATTATTGCTATCACCGCTCGCCCATCGGGCAGCTGTTGAACCGCACGAGTGCACTCATCCGGTGCTATATAATCAGATGAATCAGGCCATTCAAAATCTTCAACACGGTGAGGATCTATAACGTCCTCAAAAAAACCCTTTGTTTTAAGTGTTTGCTGTTGCTTATTTATCTTTATTTTCTTGGTGAAATCAAAAATTGGACAGCCACTCTCTGACACCGGCAAATACCAAGGCATTTCCACGGGGATAATATCGTCGTCGAGCTTAACTATAAGTTCGTTTACGCTACCGACGCCAAAATGTTCGAAAAGACCCTGACACTTAGTGGGATCAACAAGGCCCAGCCACGCACATGGTCTATCCACTACACGCCGTTCTATCGTTGCATAAAACCGCTCAACATGGTTCATGATCTTTTTGAAGTAAGTATGCTACGCAAGTATATCAACCCGTACCTTAAGGCCCTGTTGCTGTCATTGCGCTTTGCTTATCCGGAAAGAACTTGAATATCTTATCAAGATTGGTTATCTTAAAGACCCTGTGCAACTGTGGATTTATTGCACTGATCACAACTTCCCCATCACAAGCTTGCATTGTAGCTCGAATATCCAAAAGCAATCCCAGCACTTGGGATGAGAAGAATTTCACACCCGCAAAATCAAATATAAGTCTGGTTGGACAATTCTTACTGATAAATTCTTTTATCTCGTTTGAAGCAGACATAATCCCTTCCACGTCACTTAGGCAAGTGGCTTTGAAAGTAACTACGGCAGTGCTGTTTATACTGCTTATTTCCGCGTCAATGTTCTTATTCATGCCAATTATTCAGTCTCCGAAATCAAGTTTTCGGCTAATTATCCCAGATTCACAGCCCGCAGTCGAGTTTTTTATTAGGTTTTCCAGCAGGCAACGAGATGGTTATCTTGTCCTTCCTTAGGTTTAAGCGCCGGCATATTTTTAAGGCAATAATCCTCAGCCAAAGAACACCTCGGTTGAAAAGGGCATCCACCCGCCACACTGCCGGTATTGTGGATTCCAGGCCTCAAAGCGATACTTCGCTTACGCGGCGCTCCGGCCCGTGGGACCGCCGAGATGAGCGTGCGTGTGTACGGGTGAAGAGGATTGCCGCACAGTTCTTTCGCGGCGGCCTGCTCAACTATCCTTCCTCTGTATACGACCGCCACGACATCGCAAAAAAATTCTACTACCGCCAAATCGTGTGCGATAAACAAATAAGTCAGCCCAAATTCCTCCTGCAGGTCTTTCAGCAAGTTCAAAACCTGAGCTTGAACCGAAACATCCAGGGCGCTTACCGGCTCGTCGCATATAAGCATTTTCGGCCCTGCCGCCAGCGCTCTGGCCATCGCAACTCGCTGTCTCTGTCCACCGGAGAACTCGTGTGGATAGCGATTCATGTAAGAGGTTGACAGCCCGACTTTTGCAAGCAATTCTGCAACTTGTTCATGCAGCCTGTTGCCCCTCATTCTTTTATGAACTTTCAACGGCTCACTAATAACATTGCCAATGCTCATTCTTGGATTCAAAGACCCGAACGGATCCTGAAAGATAAGGCAAATTTGCCTGCGAATTTGAGACAGTTTGGCGCTATTAGCCTTTAATACGTCCACTCCTTCAAAGACCACTCGTCCCGCAGTCGCCGGTACCAGACGAACTATGCTCTTGGCAAGTGTGGTTTTGCCACAGCCACTTTAACCGACCAGTCCCATCGTCTGGCCCGGCTGGATTGCAAGACTTATACCGTCAACCGCCCTGATGTAGCCGACAACCCGACCAAACAAACCAGTCTTAATCGGAAAGTGTACGTACAGGTCCTTAACGTTCAATATTGCCTTATCTATTCTTGCGCCTGTCATAGCTCAAACTACATTACAAATTTGGACTATATCGCTTGTTTTACAAGAGGCGATTCATCCACACTATTCTCATCCGCCGTGCTTTATCCCTATGTTGATTGCGCGTGTTGGCTTGTCTTTTTCCAACGCATACCAGCAAGCAACGAACCGGCCCGGCTTAACTTCTCTTAAAATCGGCTCTGTCGTCCGGCAGCGATTATCTGAACAACCTATCCGGCAGCGGGGGTGAAATTTACACCCTGCTGGGAAATCAATAGGATCAGCAACACTGCCGGGAATTGTATAAAGACGCCTTGCGGACATGCCCAGCCGAGGCTGAGACTGAATAAGGCCTTGCGTGTAAGGATGTAGCGGCTTGGTAGTAAGCCGCTGAGAATCAGCAAATTCTACTATGCGCGATGCATACATTACGGCAACTTCATCTGCTCGCTCGGCAACAATACTCACGTCATGTGTTATCAATAGCACGCTCATCGCATATTGTGCTCGCAGGCCATCGAGCAGGTCAAGTATCTCCGATTGAACGGTCGTGTCCAGGCCTGTGGTCGGCTCATCCGCTATCAACAGCTTCGGTCCACAGCTAATCGCCATTGCTATCATCACCCTCTGTTGCATACCGCCTGATAACTCATGGGGATATTGCCTCGCTCGCTGTTCGGCTTCGGCAATCCCTACCCTTGTAAGCAGTTCGACTGCCTCGGCCCATGCCTCGTCTGGATTCTTGTTCTTATGAGTCTGGATACATTCGGCAATTTGGCGTCCAACAGTCTGAACCGGGTTTAGACTCGCTGCTGCTTCCTGGAAGATGATAGCAACCTCATTACCTCGGATGTGCCGCATTTGCGGCTCGCTCAAACTCAATAGATCGAGACCCTGAAAGAGAACTCTGCCAGCTAAAACTTTGCCCTGGTCAGCCGGTATCAGGCGCATGATCGATAGCGCCGTAGCAGTCTTTCCGCATCCACTCTCACCGACAACTGCGAGCATCTGTCCTTTTGCTATTGAGAAGCTTACGTCCTGCACTGCGCGCACAATGCCCTTAGCTGAAAAGAAATTTACAGTTAAACCTTGTACCGATAGCAGCGCTTTCTTTTCGCTCATACCCTTTTCTCCAAGCGTGGATCAAGTGCATCCCTCAAGCCCTGACCCAAAACATTGTATGCCAGCACAGTCAGAAATATCGCCAGACCCGGAAACAAAGTCATCCACCACACAAACCTTCCTGTTGTGCTCACACCTGAACTGAGCATCTGCCCCCAGCTCGGTGTCGCAGGCCCAGCACCAAATCCAAGAAAACTCAGAGCAGCTTCAATAAAAATGGCACCAGAAATACTAAACGTTGCGTTCACCAAGACAGGTGTAATACCGTTAGGCAGTATATGTCTGAAGAGTATGTTGCGAAGTGGCAGCCCAAGGGATAGTGCCGCCTGAACGAAATCCTGTTTACGTAACTTGAGGAACTCCGCCCTAACGAGTCGGGCATTGCCGGTCCAGCTCGTCACGCCTATAATCACCATGATGCCAAAGAGATTGCGTGGGAAAAAGGCTAACATAGTTATAATCAGAAAGAACATCGGGATGGCCATTACCATCTCGACAAGGCGCATCCCAATGAAGTCGACCTTGCCGCCGAAATAGCCAAGAAAGGCCCCAACCACGACCCCGATAATAGTCGATATCCCCACCGCCACAAATCCTACTGAGAGTGATATCCTGCTGCCGTGAATCAATCTACACAGAACATCCGCCCCTACATCATCGGTTCCGAGCCAGTGTTCACTGCTCGGCGGCTGATGGCGTGAACGGATGTCTGTCTGAGTATAACCATAAGGCACCGGCGTAAAAATCGCATCGCTCGCCTCGCCTGAAGCAACCAACGCTTTATAGTCCGTACAGTCGAGACTTGGCCGAATAAAGACAAACACCAATAAACACCCAAATAAAATTATCGTGCTATTGATACTCAACTGGCGCCATAGAGCATCGCCGCGTACAAAAGGTTCTAAGCGCCTGCCGTTACGACCGAGCTGGATCAACTGCCAAAGCCCAACAAAACCCACAAGAAAACCGCAATAGTCACCTCGCTGAAGACCTGCAAAAAGAGGAAAACGCAATCGGCCTGCAATGCGAATCACGTACGGTTTGTCATTGGCAAGGAACGGCGCCAAAACGGCGACCAATGGCAGAATAGCAATGAAGACAAGACACATAACGTTTAGCCGGCTTTTTATGAACCGGCGCCACACCATCTGGCCGAACGAAATGCCCCAATCACTTCCTTGCTCCACAAGTCTTTTCATAT
>CAYNTC010000161.1:0-5682 GCA_964399795.1 uncultured Pirellulales bacterium
TAGGGGCTTCGGTCGAAATGACAAAGGCGCAAATATCAAGCACAATTGGTATTATGTCCTGATGATACCGAAATAACGAAAGGGTGACATTGATGGCAAGTAAAAGAAGGAAAAGATTGAATAAGAAGGTTGCTCTTACCGGTTCTGTGGTTTTTCTGGTTGTGGCTTTTATTGTTGTTGCTGCTATTTTGTATTGGAGCAGGGATCCGGAAAAATTCATCGAAGATGGTGACACAGCGCTTAAGGTACAGGATTACGAAGCTGCCGAGCGCTATTATCTCAAAGCCTACAGTTTGGCAAAGCCCGGCTCGCAAAGAGTGGAGATTCTTTTCAAGCTGTCGGACATATTTACGAAGACTGACCAATGGCCGAAGGTGCGAGGTTGTTGGGAACAGATAATCAACATAGATACAGAGAACGTCCGCGCCCGACTTGGACGGTTGAAGTACCTTTATATAGTTGGCGATACCTATGCAAATTCAGGGCGTTATATGAGCACGATCTGGCAGGACATCCATACACAAGCAGCAGAGCTGCTTGATATAGCAGAAGATGCTGATTTACTCGACGAGGAGAAGGACAAATTGGAACCCTCGTTTGGCCTGCAGGAAATGGAGTCTCAGCGCTACGATGGACAGCGCCTCGGTCCGTATCTGTATCTAATCAGAGGCAGAGCCGCTTATGAATTGGCAAGAATGGGTGCCGTTACGCTGCCAGGTGAGTGGCTCACAAAGGCCATGGAAGACCTCGAAAAGGTGCTGGAACTCGACCCAAAAAACGTTGATGCCTATATTTACCTGGCCGCTACTACTATTGAAGAGGGTGAATTGCTCGCATTAAGAGGTAGTGTGGAGGAAAGGGAACGGGCTGCCGGCAAGGCTAGTGATCTGTTAGAGAAGACTGTTGAGGTCGCGGACTCCGAGCCAAGGTCGCATATCAACCTGCTATCGAGAAAGCTGATGTTTGCCAGAAGCAGCGATCCCGCGCAAACGAGGCAAAATGTGGCGGCGCTCGAACCGGAGTATCTTGCTCTTGTAGACAGGTTTAACTCAAGTGCAAAAGCATTTGCTGCACTGTCAGGATTCTATTCCATCTATTCAGCTTACTCTGGCCCACAGCGTGGTCTCGAAAATCTCAATAAGGCCATTGAGGCGATTGAGAAGGCAGTCGAATTGGCGCCCCAAGATGTGGGATACGCGATCAACGCTGCAAAACTCATCTACCAGAAATTCTCTGTCTACGGACAAAAACCTGCCATCCACAAGGCGATCGAAATCGCCAGGAACGCGCTTGAGCACCGTGACGTGCAAGATACAGCCGGACCGCGAAGCTATGCCAATATGGTCAATAGATTTACGTTATACTCTTTCCTTGCTCATTGTTACATTGAGCAGATACTCGACCCGAAAATGCTTAAAACAGATTCTGAGACCTCAGCATTACTAAAAGATGCTGAACAAGCAGTACACGAAATCGAGCAGATTTTTGGCAGTGGTGAGGATCCGCAGGTAATCAAGTGGCAAGGGATGCTTGAGCTTGCCAGAGGAAATAAGCATGAAGCTGTAAAAAAATTGTACACAGTGTATGAGGACCTTAAGGCTGGTAAGCCGTCCGAATCAGCATGGCCTACAGATTTGCAATTTGCTCAGCTATCTTATGCCCTTGCAAGAGTATTCAAAGACACTTCCGAGGTAGGTGCAGTTAGGGAGTTCCTCGTCAGCGCGATTCGTTCGGGTATTGAGTTGGTCAAACCCGATGCAATTTTGGATTATCTTGAGCTTCTTGGAAGGTTAGAACAGTGGCAGCATGTGTTGTCTCCTGTCAATCATTACAATATAAACGCCTTTGAGCAGACCTTCGGTGCCAGTCAGAGAAGTCGCGAAATTCGCATCAGAGCCTTGATTGGGACAAACGCGATTTCCGAGGCAGAGGAAGAATTAGCCAAACTCGATCAGGATGATCCGCGTACAATCATACTAAACCTCGATTTGGTACAGGCCAAGATTATCCAAATTAGACGTGCTATTGCCCAAAGACAAGCACAGCCGGATACAAGCGCTATTCTGGAGATGATGCAGTCTGATCAGCAAGAAGAAACCCAGCCGGACGACTCCGTAAAGCTCATGACCGCTGAGCTAGACGGTCTTAGTCAACTTAGAGCTAAACTCGTGCAAGAACTCCTTTTGAAGCAGCCAAGCTCCGTTGAGCGAGGTGTAGTCATCATTGTCTGCAGAGACTATATAGCGAAGGGCCACTTGGACGAAGCTCGTAGTCTGGTCGGTGCATTTCTCGCAGCCTCGCCCGATGACCCAGAGGTTCTGTTCTATAAAGGACTGCTTTCTGAACCGGATCCAACAAATGTCTCACAACAGAGGCGTAGGCAAATCGAACAGCAAGCCATCCTGTGTATTTCTGACCCGATTCGCAAGGCTTTGGAGCTCGGACTTTTCTATCATAGGAACGATGAACCGGCCAGAGCTATTGAGCAGTTCAGTAAAGTAGTCAAGAATCTTGAAGAAAGACTTGCAGAAGGCGAGATTTCTGAAAAGCTGTCTTTGGAGCAAATAGAAGGAGGAGGTTCTTACTATGTCGCTGCAAACTACCTTCTTAATCTGGCGTGTAAAGACGAGGATTGGAGCATGGCTGACTATGTTGTTGACATAGCTCGACGTGCAAACTTAGACGGTTGTCAAGGGCAGCTTTTTTCTGCTAGTTTTGCAATGGCTAAAAACCAACTCAAGGATGCTTTGGCAAAAGTCGACGAGTGCTTACGGCAAAGACCCATCTTTTCACGTGCCTATCTGTTCAGAAGTAACGTTCACGCAGCACTCGATAATGAGCATGCGTCATTTGAAGACATCCGCAAAGCTGTATCCCTGAATCCTATAGATGGAGTTATTGCAAAGAGTTTCGCAAATACGTTGTATCTTCGTAATCAGCGGCTCGGTAGTAACGTGTCTCCGAACCAGATTGAAGAAACTAAGTTAGCTCTGGAAAGGGCCGTTCGTTTAAATTTAGGCGATTTAGGGTTGCTCGACGCTTATGCTGGATACATAAGCACATTGGAGCCACTGAAGGCGCTTGCAATTCGGCAGAGCATGCAAAAGACTGCGCCAACTGTGCTGAACGCCGTACAGCTTGCAAACCTGGCGACCCGACTGGCGTTGAAAGAAACAGATTCGGAACACAAAGAAGCGTTGTTTGATCTTGCAGCGACATCTCTTGAATGGGCTAAGAATACGGATCCGACTAACACGGTGATGCTTCAGAGCTATGCGGAGTTTTATCGTGCGACAGGGCAGAATAAAAAAGCCAGTGAGCTTTTGAGCAAATCAAAGGATCAAAGGTTGCTTTGGCGCCATTATTTTCAACTTGGCAGATTTGATGATGCCAGAAATGTTTTGGAGCAGCTCTATAAGCAGAGTGACAAAGACACCGATGTGCTCAAAGGTCTGATGCTTGTCGCCGAAAGGACTGTCGATAAAGAGGCAGTGAAACGCTATTCAGAGGAGCTTCTGTCTATCGAGGGCAATGCGATAAACCGGGTTGGTCAGGTCACAGCCTTTTTGAGAGTTGGCCTTGTCAAAGAGGCCGAGCTCAAACTGCAAAGTCTGCGGGAGAAGTATCCGGACGAGCCCCGGGCATTTCTGCTTGAGGGCTGGGTGGCAATGAGGCAGGGACAACTCGAAAAGGCGTTGGAAATAACGAATCGAAATCTTGAGACCAATCAGGATGATTCCGCCGCATGGCGGCTAAGAGGTGAGATTAATCTTCTGATGGCAAACTATGACCAGGCGATTTTCGACCTGAACAAGAGCAAGTTGTTGTCCCCCATACCTGCAACGAGAATACTTCTTGCTAGAGCTTATATGCGTGCAGGGCGGTATGATGACGCGGTGACAGAGCTTAGAAATACGATTGATGAACCGGCAGCACCTGTCGAAGCCCGAGTTTTACTGGAGCAGGTCTATTTTACGCTTGACAGGAAAGACGATTTGAAAGGGCTCTATGACGATACTCTTGAAAAGTTCACTGATAACGTGATGTGGTGCAATCGAGCAGCAGTTTTTGCCATCTCTGAAAAGGATTATGACAGGGCGGAGCGATTATATCACAAAGCATATCAGTTGAAGCTCAACGAATATCAGGGCCAGGATGAGCAAACCTGGAGTCAGGATGCGCAATATGCGAAAGCCTTCGATGGCTACTTGCAGTCACTTGTCTTGGGAGCAGGGACTCCAGATGGCAAGAGCAGGCCGTGGCGTCCGCAGAAATTGGATAAGGTATTTGAAGAAGCCAAAGAATACATTGACACTGCTTTTGCTCCAGTGGCTTATTACAGAATGGCAGAAGCGAAGTTTAAACTCGGTGATAGGCAAGCTGCTATAGAACGGTGCCGAAGAGCTGTTGACAAGGCTGAAGCGAATGAAAAGCTCGCAGCCGAAATCTTGTTAAGAATGTACTTGCTAATTGGAGATGCGGAGGTCGCCGAGTACTGTCAGGAGAAATTAGAAACTAATCCAGATTCCTTGGTTGCAAATTATACGATGTTTAACTTGGCCAAGATTAAAGGTGAATATGATAAAGCTGTAAATTATGCCGATAAATGCATCGAATTGATAGAGCCTGATAATCAGCGTGCCGCTAACTATGTATTGCTGAAAACGCAAATGCTAAGCGAGGCCTATGAAGAGACATCCGATAATACTTATCTTGAAAAGGCCATCATAGATTACGAAAGTCTGCTTCAGAAAATGCCGAATAATACGAGTGTTCTGAACAATTTGGCTTATATGCTGGCTGAGAATGGGAAAAGTCTTACTCGAGCGCTTGAGTGTTCTAAGAGAGCACTTGAATTGATGCCGAATAATCCTAATTTTTTGGATACGTATGCCTATGTGTTACACAGAAATGGAAGAAACTCCGAGGCTGCGGAATTTTTGGCGGCAGCGCTTCAGCAATATCAACAGCAGGATGTCAATGTACCTCCGGAGGTATATTTGCACTTAGGTATGGTAAAGGAGGAGCTGGGTGACAAACCTCAGGCTCTTGATGCTTATAAGCAAGCACTGCAAGTGGGAGCTGACAAGCTATCAGATGTGGTAAAAAAACGGATAGACTCAGCTATCGAGCGCCTTTCGCTGTAGTGTGGCTAAGCCAGAGCGCCGCGGGCGGTAATACTGAGGTTATGTTAAACCCATTGGTGCTCACTGGAGATCAGCATGGTGGAGAGAAAACCAATGGTTGCGGGTAGGGTGACAAGGTCCCCCTTATCATCTACTGCCTCCCTAACACCGAAGGAAATATTTGCGATACTGCGTCGCCATGTCCTCTTGATAGTCGTACTGACAATCTTTGGTTTAATAGCGGGTGGTGCCGGCTGGTATGCTTTCAAACTATATATGCCCAGCTATCGTGCACAGACATACATTGAGGTTTTGCCGCCTGTGGAAAGCGACCCCATGACTATCGGCTCGATCCAAGTGCAAAAAGACATCCAGTACGGCTATCGTGTTTCTATGGCCAACCTTATAAAACAACAAAGCTCTCTCCAGGAGCTGCTTAGAAACGACAAGGTCAGATCAACTAATTGGTTTCAGCGTAGGGACAAGGACACCAGAAAAGCAGTTAGATACTTGAAAAAACATCTTGGTGCATACGCCCATAGGGACGCTGAGTATG
>CAYNTC010000162.1:0-5676 GCA_964399795.1 uncultured Pirellulales bacterium
CGCATCTACGTGATCGGCGGAAAGATGGAGACACTAAAGACATGCTTCTCGGCCCGATATTAGTCGGTAGCGGGTCTTCGCCCGGTGGTGATATTGCCAATAAAGGAGCATGTTTCGACAGGGTGTAGTCAAGCAAATACTAATTTTTTCGGAGAGCCAGCCTTCAAAAACCAATGTGGCTAACGATATTAACGGCGACTGTAACATAGATTTCGTAGACTTTCAAATTTTAGCATATCGTTGGCTGGAAGGAAAATAAGCTGTTGACTTGATAAATCCGGAACAAATCCGAATGCTAAAAAGAATGTTTTTGAACATTCGGATTTCGAGTTTTAATATTGTTTCGGGCTTCGAGATTCGGCATTCGAGTTTTTGCAGCCGTTGCTTTCCTTTTGTGCTTCAGACCTTACAATATACAGGGATGTCTCAGTACACAAAAATCTTGCTGACCGGTCTTCCTAGCTGTGGCAAAACAACTGCTATTATGCAAATCGTAAGCAGCCTTGACCAAAGAAGAGTTGCTGGCTTTTATACCGAAGAAATCCGCGAAGGGGACAAGCGTAAAGGCTTTCGCTGGGCTCGTTTTGATGGCCCTTCCGGAATACTTGCTCATACCGATATAAAAAGCCCTTATAAAGTGGGTAAATATCATGTCGACCTGGCAGATTTTGAAAAATCTGTCTTACCCATCCTGGATGTCAAGCAGGCTAACATCGAACTATTTATCATAGACGAAATCGGCAAAATGGAGTGCCTGTCGCGAAAATTCATCGCTGCTGTTCATGAACTTCTGGCTTCAGATAAACCTGTGCTGGCAACTGTTGCCCAAAAGGGAGCTGGGTTTATCTCAGAAGTCAAAAGTTATCCTGATGTCACATTATTGAAACTAACCAGTTCAAATCGGGATGAGGTGACATCCAAAGTCATTCAAAGGCTGTCTTTTCTAAAGAGGTCTTTGTGACTGTTTACCCTATCGATCTTTCACACACTAACAGACATGCCAAAAGCCCACAATATTGGCCGCTTACTTAAAAAGTGTCGGTCCTCAAGGTTTCACAAATAATAGCTGCTATAAGCAATAAAAGCCATCCCCCCCTTAGGGGATGGGTACGCGCCTACGGAAAAATTAGGCGCTAAAGGCCAAAAACTACCTATAAACTCGACACGCAAACAAGTTCAACAATCTTATTGTTTCGGCTTGTAAACTCATATAAAATGTCAATCGAACATAGCTCTAATACTACTCTGCGAAGCAGCGTTTCGCTGCGTAGTACGGGGATTTGTAATTGGAAATTTGCAAAAATAAGGTTGAAAATGAGTACTATGACCCGCTTGAATTGGATGACTTTGTGCGTTTGTCTGGCAGTAGCGCTGTCCGGATGCTATGCCCCGCTACGGCCTGCTCCGCCGGGACGAGCCGAGAGAAGAACAACACCTGTGTATTTGGCGAGCGAGCTAAGCTGGCCTGCCGTGACCGGCCAGTGCCGTCCCTGGACGCGTTGGTGGTGGTTAGGCAGCGCCGTTGACAAGGATAATCTAACTCGGCTGCTGACCGAATACCAACTCGCCGGTCTGGGTGGAGTTGAAATCTGTCCCATTTACGGCGTAAAAGGATTCGAGGACCACCACATCAATTTTCTGTCACCGAAGTGGATGGAGATGCTGGCCCACACTACCACGGAGGTGAAACGGCTGGGCCTAGGCGTGGACCTGACTACCGGCACCGGCTGGCCCTTCGGCGGACCAAATGTCTCAGCCGAGATAGCTTCTGCTAAGGTTAAACTGAAACGCTACGAGCTCGAAGGTGGGCAATCGCTGGAATCAGAAATGCCCAGCGGACAATTACGGTGTCTGATGGCTGTGTCGGACGACGGTGAGCAAATCAACCTTACCGACAGAGTCAAGCAAAGAAAGCTCAATTGGAAGGCGCCGCCAGGGCAATGGTTGCTTTACGCTGTGGTGCAGGAAAGCCCCATACAAAGAGTCAAGCGTGCTGCGCCGGGCGGCGAAGGCAACGTGCTCGATCCCTATTCTGTTGAGGCCCTTAACGAGTATCTGACGCGATTCGACAACGCCTTTACCGATTACAACAGTCAAGGGCTGAGCCTTCAGATGCCGCGCAGTCACTTCCATGATTCCTTCGAATATTACAATGCCTCTTGGACGAACGACTTTTTTGATGAATTTGAATCGCGACGCGGTTACGACTTACGCGAACAATTACCTGCCCTGTTTGGCGAAGGGCCAGAGGATACCGTCGCACGGGTTAAGTGCGATTATCGAGAGACGATTTCAGATCTACATTTAGCCTACGTCCGGCGGTGGACCGAATGGTGTCATAATTACGGCAGCATGTCGCGCAATCAGGCCCACGGTGCGCCTGCAAACCTACTGGACATCTACGCAGCGGTGGACATTCCAGAGACCGAAATTTTCGGCGGAGTGGATGAACGGAAGATTCCTCTGATGAAGTTCTCTTCCTCGGCTGCGCATGTGACCGGCCGCAAGCTGGCCTCGGCTGAGTCCTTTACCTGGCTGGGCGAGCATTTCCAGGTGCCGCTGTCTCAGGTCAAACAGGCAGCGGACTTTCTGTTCACTGCGGGCGTCAACCATATTTTCTTTCATGGTATTCCTTATTCACCCGCAGAAGCGCCATGGCCCGGTTGGCAGTTTTACGCCTCGGTGAATTTCGGTCCGCAAGGCGGCCTTTGGCGCGATTTGCCAAAATTCAACACCTACGTGACTCGCTGCGAGTCCATTCTTCAATTAGGCAAACCCGCCAACGATGTACTGCTCTATTTTCCGGTATATGATTTCTGGCACAAAACGGAGGGCCTTGAGATACAATTTACAGCTCATTATCTACAGGAAGAGTGGGTTCAATCATCGCCATTCTACTCCACTGCCTTGATGATGCGGCAGCGCGGTTACACCTTCGATCATGTATCTGATCGACAGCTAATGGAAGCTCGTTGCGAAAACGGCAAAATAGTCCTTGGAGAAAATCCGTATAGAGTTATCCTCATACCTCAGTGTCACCTGATACCTGTAGCGACTATGCAGAAACTGCTTAACCTTGCAGAGCAAGGCGCCGTCATCCTTTTTCAGCATGACCTGCCTACCGATGTGCCCGGCTTTGGAGATTTGCAAAATCGCCGTGCCGAGTTCCAAAAAATGCTAAGCGCAATCAAACTAACCGAAGTTGCTACTTCACGGATCCGCAAAGCCATCGTAGGCGATGGAGAGCTATTAGTGTCAGGTGATGTGGAAGAATTGTTACGCCAAGCTGGTGTCTCTCGCGAGCCATGCGTGGACATAGGCATTCGGTTTGTGCGTCGCTCCCACCCACAGGGCTGCCATTACTTTTTTGCCAACCGAGGCAAACAGCCTGTGGATGGATGGCTAACGCTCGGCTCACAAGCCCAGTCGGCGGTTATCCTTGACCCGCGTTTTGAAAACCGAATCGGCTTGGCAGCATTGCGTGAAAGTGCGGATGGATCGACGCAGGTTTATCTGCAATTGCAGCCGGGTGAGTCTTGCATTTTGAGAACTTTCACCGAGGTGATGGTGGACGGCCCAACGTGGGCATACTATCAACCTTACGGTTCGCCTCAAACCGTTACGGGTACTTGGAAGGTCCAGTTTGTGGATGGCGGCCCTGAATTTCCGGCGAGCTTTGAGACCCAGCGATTGGCTTCGTGGACTGATCTGGGCGATGCTGAAGCTGAGCGCTTTGCCGGTACGGCGCGTTATACTATCGAGTTTGACTGCCCCACTGAAGGTGCGGATGACTGGCTGCTAAATCTGGGCAGGGTCTGCGAGAGTGCTCGCATAAAGTTAAATGGGCGCGAAGTCGGCTCACTTTGGTCTGAGCCCTTTCAGATTCTCGTGGGCGAATTTCTCAAACCCGGTAAGAATACCTTAGAAGTGGAAGTAACAAATCTGGCGGCTAATCGCATCCGTGACCTGGATATTCGCAAAGTGAATTGGAAATACTTTTATAATATTAATGTAGTGAATAAAAGTTATAGACCTCTTGACGCTTCGAACTGGCCGGTCCGTGACTCTGGTTTGCTTGGCCCGGTCAGTCTGCAAGCAGTGAAAGAGCTCGTCATTCAAAAACCATAATTATATTAGACTTGTTGGAAATTAAGGATCGCAATGCGTGTTGGCTAAAGATTCGTTATACCAATTGTGCTTGATATTTGCGCTTTTGTCATTTCGACTGTAGGGTTGCGAAGCAACCTGAAGTGGAGAAATCTATTTATGGCTTAGCCATTAAAAAAGCAGATTTCTCGACTCCGCTTCGCTGCACTCGAAATGACAAGAATAGGCGCATTGATTATTCACAATCAGTATTAGATATAATATAGAGTTTTACTTTAGCTGAAGAATACGTTTCGATACGGTGTCAATATTAATCAATTCAAAATAGGAGTAACGAGTATGAAAGCAGATCTAAAAAACGTTCGGCTTGCCTTGTGCGGTATCCTGATGCTAACTTATCTTTCGGAAGGTTTCGCAGCAGGGACAGGCCAGTTACCTCCTGACTGGGCAAATCCACAACTAACGGGCAGGAACCGGTTAGCTCCTCATGCGACGATGATGATCTATCCAGATGTCGAGACAGCAAAGCAGGTTGAAGCCATAGCCTCAATTGAGGATCGGTCGAAGTCGCCGTGGTTTCGCTCGCTCAATGGTGAATGGAAATTTCTATGGTCCCCAAGTCCGGATGAAAGGCCAACAGATTTTTTCAGAACGGATTTTGATGATTCCGCCTGGAAAAGCATTCCTGTACCCTCGAATATTGAGACACAGGGCTACGGTGTCGCCATTTATACTAATGTAGGATATCCGTGGGTCAAGTCTGGCGAAAGGCCACAGCCGCCGGATATACCCAACTTTAATAAACATGTCGGTTCTTATCGTCGAACCTTTGAGGTCCCCCAGGACTGGAATGGGCGGCGGATTTATATTGCCTTCGACGGCGTGAATTCATTTTTTTATCTCTGGATTAACGGCGAACGTGTCGGCATGAGTAAGGACAGCCGCACTGTCGCTGAATTCGATATCACCGATGTTTTCAGGCCGGGGAGGAATCAGATCGCAGTACAGGTCTTCCGTTGGAATGACGGTTCCTGGCTGGAGGATCAGGATTTCTGGCGTCTGAGCGGTATCTTTCGCGATGTATATATCTGGTCGACCGACAAGCTCCATATCCGTGACTTCCAGGTAACAACCGCACTTGATCAAGGATACGACGATAGTGCGCTGTTGATCGATTTGGCAATTCAAAATATGAAAACGCAAGCCGAGGTCGTGACATTAACGGCTGAGCTACTAAACGACCAAGGCCAACAGGCAATCCCGAGGTTCGGGGCTATTGTCACATCCTGCAACTTGCCCGCTGCGCAGCAAAGCAGGTGTACTCTGACAGGCAGCGTTAATGATGTCCGATTGTGGTCGGCTGAGGACCCTTACCTGTATCGTCTGCTGCTGACGCTGAAAGATGCCGATGGTAAGGTTATCGAGGTGATTCCGGTCAACGTTGGCTTTCGCAAGGTGGAGCTGAAAGAGGGCAACTTGCTGGTCAACGGTAAGCGTATTTTCATCAAGGGGACTAACCGACATGAACATCACCCCGTCAGGGGGCATTACGTGCTGCCCGAAGATATG
>CAYNTC010000163.1:0-5660 GCA_964399795.1 uncultured Pirellulales bacterium
CTTAGGATATCAGGTTCTCATCCTGGAGACAGGGGTTCGACTCCCCTTGGGGGTAGTGCCGGTTTTACCGGCACAGAGCAGTAGAGAGTAGATAGTTGAAAGTAGAGCAAAACAGCAAGTATTTCTTAATGCAAGAATACAGGTAAAGCTTGATAAAAGGGTTCTCTACTGTGGTCTACTGCTCAACTGTTCTACTTTCAAAGGAAGGCTAAAAATAGAATAGGTGAAAAGTAGAGAATAGAAAGTAGAGCAAAAAAAAGAAAATCGGTGAGATGATTTTGTGCAGAATTGAAAATCAAGACAAATTCACCTGCGGTCTCCTTTCTACTATCTACTTTCATACTAAAGGTGTTGTAAATCGCCAATGAGTTTTGTATTTGAAAAACTTGTGGTTTATCAGAAGGCAATTGACTTTGCAGATAGAATTGCGGCAAAGACTGAGCAGTTTTCTCGTGGCTATGGTTTTTTGGCTGACCAACTCAACAGAGCTGCGTTATCTATAGCCGCAAATATCGCTGAAGGCAATGGGCGATTTACAAAGGCGGATCGTAAGAATTTCTTTACTATTGCACGAGGTAGTATTCAGGAGTGTGTGCCGTTACTGGAGTTGGCGTATAGGAGGGACTTGATTGCTAAGACCGACCGCGAGAAACTTCGCCGAGACTTGGAAGAAGTAGCAAAGATGCTAAGCGGACTAATCAACGGCTTGGTGAACCGACAAGAATAGAGCAGGTGAGCATTTGAACAGTAGAACAGGTAAAAATGCGAAACTGCGTTCAACTACTCTATTGTTCTCTTTTAAACTCAAAATCAAATTGCAAAATGCAAAACCTTTGAGAAAAAGAAAATTATTATGATTTATACCATTTGCTATATATCGATGCTTTTTGCCCTGGATCAATTTGCAAAAAGTCAAACTTTTTGGACGGCTTTCGGTGCATTATCTGCGTTTGGTTGTTTCATCGGTTTGCTTTTAGTCTATAAGCAGTTTCGGTTATCTGCTTGGATCAATGCTCAAGACATATTTACCGACCGCCCCTTTTTAGAGGACCGTACTAAGATTCTCGAAAAATGGGATGAGTTAATCGAACACTTGAAAAATCCAAGTAAAAAAGGATTTCCTGCCATAGATATCTCGGTAGCTAAAGATGTTTGCCGTAAAATGGACCAGCTTTGCCATTTAGCGGATAAGAAGTTTATAAAAAGAGACGAACTATTCAAATATTGGAAGGTTCCTATTGGCAAATGCTGGATAATAATAGAAAACAAACATAAAATTGTTAGTAAAGAGCGGACAAAAAGCAAAAAACACTCTGACAAATGGCATGCTTTTAGCACTTTGGGAAAGGAAGCTGCGAATATAATACGTTCAGATTTCGGATTAGATGAAAATTTCGAAATAAATGCAACAAAATCGTAGAGGAATTATTCGGATTGTTAGTTATAAAGGCATTTATTTAACCGGCTTAAAACCGCTGCATAATGTCAGCGAGAACGTCTATTGCGAAATAATGGGGTAATATATAAACTTCAGCCAAGCTGAATTAAGCCGAATCAGCTAAGTGAAACTATAACAGCATGGTCAATGGAAGAAAATACCAAAACAGACCAGCGATATATGAAGTTAGCTATTGACCAGGCTAAAATCGCAGAGGAAAATGGCGATGTGCCAATTGGGGCGGTTATAGTCTATCAGGATCAAATCATCGGCAAGGCATACAATCAAAGAGAGCAGCTAAAAGACCCCACCGCACACGCGGAAATAATTGCATTAACGCAAGCAGCAGCTCACCTTGAAACCTGGCGATTGAACGGCTGCACAATGTATGTAACGCTGGAGCCGTGCCCTATGTGCGCTGGCGCACTTGTGCTGGCAAGAGTAGATAGGCTTGTTTACGGCTGTGACGATCCGAAGGCCGGTGCCTGTGGGAGCCTTTATGATATCGTCCGCGACGAACGACTCAATCATCGGCTCAAAGTTACTGCCCACTTCATGGAGGAAGAATGCAGTAGATTGTTACAGGATTTCTTCAAGAAGAAGCGACTGAGCAGCTAGTCTCTTTTATACTGATTGTGAATAATCGGTGCGTTTATTCTTGTCATATCGAGCGTTTTAGCCTTTAGCCCTGAGCGACCCGTGGTGAGCGAAGTCGAACCAGGTCGAAGGCCAAGGGAGTCGAGAAATCCCTCGGCTTGGCTCAGGATATGTCTGCTTTTTAATTAAACGTTTCTGCCTAATGCCCGAAACATAGCAAGCAGATTCTCTGTTGGCGTATTGCACTGAATATTGTGTATCGTGTTGAAAACGAAGCCGTTCTTTCGGCTGAATATGTGGATGCGCTGGATGACTTGCTGATATACCTCATCTGGCGTGCCAAATGGCAGTGTCTGTTGTGTATCTACACCTCCACCCCAGAACACTATCCTGCCGCCATATTTCTTAACCAGTTGCTCCGAATCCATGCCCTTGGCTGAGGTCTGAAGGGGATTGAGAATATCAAAACCAGCCTCGATGAAGCCTTCAATCAATGGCTCACAGCCGCCACAGCAGTGCTTCATAGTCTTCCACTTAGTATTAGCATGTATCCAGTCGTTAAGCCTCTTACTATATGGAAGGTAGAGTTCTCTGTAAGAGTCAGGTGAGCAAAACAGACTATTCTGAGACGCATGATCGGCCCCATCCATAAATGCGATATGTACTTTGTCACCGACTGCTTGGCGAATTCGCTCAAGATTTTTTATTGCAATTTCAGCCTGACCAGCGAATACTTCCTTAATGTATTCTCTTCGTGTGACTGTGCTGATATACCATTCTTCGATGTCTCGAATTCCTTTCGGCTCTTTCATCCATGGCGCCGGGACGAGCGCTATATCTCCGAAGGCTGTTCCTGGAAGACCTATTACAATCGCGAGGTCGGTGTTGTCGTGAAGTTCCGTTGCCTTTGCTTCGTAGTACTTCAGGTCTTCTTCGCTGATGAGCGTAAACTCCTCAAGATTATCACGCGGATTTAGCTTGGTCTCATCGATAGGCTTCTGGTGGATAATTGCGTCAAAATAGAATCCGCCTTTTGGCATTTTAGCAGAGGCTGGCACTGATTTGTCGCCTTGCGGGTACATTAGCAAATCACCATTAGGTTCAGGTTGTGTATTGAATTTCTCAGGCACGAGCACGTTTGTGCCGTCGAATGTTCTCCACGGTTTCCAGTTGGCATTCTCGAAGCCAAACATATTTTTGGGTGAAGGTAGATTAACAACGTCGATTCCAAGTCTCTCTTGTAAATCGGCTGCCACCTCGCCGAGCATTTGATAAGGCTCGACAACCTTAACCGGCTCACCCGGCCTATCCGGACCGAGTGCCTGTCTTAGATTTGCGATTACGCTAACTTGTGCCCCACTGGTATTCGTGCCGCCTATATCTAAAGCGATACGATCTACCGGTTCATAATTCAGAGTCCTTAGCACCCGCTCTCTGCTGGTCATGACTGCCTTTGTATTAGCTGCTTCAGCCTTTTCGCTGAAACTTCTGTCCATAATCAATTCCCATGACGAGTGATTCTTCGGTACTCGATTATACAGCCTGAGTCGAAAAATCTATGGCTCACATTCTAACATTCTGGTGTTTTTATTACAATTAACTGTTAGCCTTGGCTTCGCTGTTGAGTGCGTGTCGAGTTTGTAGGTAGCTTTTTTGGCCTTTAGCACCAATTTTTCCGTAGGCACGTGCACGTACCCATCCCCAAGACTTTGGCGAGCTCAGTCGAGCCGCTACGCTTTAGGCTGCCACACGTCATTTTGCCTGTCCATACTACATAGGCAATTGCTAATCACTTGCAGCGGAGCCCCTTCGCTTTGCTCAGGAGCTACAGCAACAGTTGTCATGCTGAACGAAGTGAAGCATCTGGCTTGCGAATAAGATTACCCTTACAATAGTGAACATGAATGGGTTCTACGTGTACATCATGACCAATAAATCCGTTGGGTGGCAACCTCCCCTAAGGGGGGATGGCTTTTTTCAAAATGAGCCTTTTTATACGCCGGAGGCGTATTTACCTACAAAGGTGACATGCACCCTTCGCTATTTTTCAGAAGTTCTTTGCGACTCGATGACTATAATCCGTATCACATTCATCTTTGACAGAACCCGCTGAGGTACGTCGGCCATCTAAAGCTTTAACGGAAAAAGTGACACGGTGCAGAAACTGTTTTTGTCAAACTTACCGGTTGTGGTTAAAATTGTCCCGATGTTGTGCTGGTCTGTCGCATTGTTGCAAGAACGATTGCATCAGTTGCTTTGAATACCTGATGATCAGCCTTATGTATAGTATTAAATCTCAATTTTTTATCTTTAGGAGAAACAATGAACGTTCATAAAGCCTCTTTAAAAATCAAATCGTTGTTAACGTTTCTTTTCAGCGCAACAATCAGTCTTTCACTCTTTAGCTGTAACCAGGTCCAGCATACCGAAGATGGTCTGAAGCTGAACGATTTAGCATACTTTGAGACTCGCGGACTTAACGTTCTAATTTTCAGCAATTGGTATAACGCCAACTTTGGAGATTCCAAAATTAGCGGGATTGAAATTATTCATCATGGAGTGCGAACGGCAACCAATGGTGACGTAAGACTAAGCCCTACACCGGAACAATGGGACCCCATACCTGATTTTGTAGAACGCAAAGTGAATAAGGATAATAATAGTATTGAAGTCTACTTAGCTTATCCTGATTATGACTTTGAGTACATGATTAAAACAGAGGCGCGAGATGGAGGAATACTTCTTAGTGTCAGTCTTGAAAAGCCACTTCCTCAGGAACTTGAGGACCGTACCGGTTTTAACATAGAATTTCTTCCATCAGCTTATTTTGAAAGAGCATATTTAATGGATGGTAAAAGTTGTGTTTTTCCGCTCTATCCCAGTGGCCCAATGGAAGTAACAAAGTCGGGTTCTGTAGAGCCAAAACCAATTGCCACAGGAAAAATCCTTACCCTCGCCCCTGAAGATCCTGCTCGACACGTTACTATCGAAGCCAAAGATTGCGAACTCATGTTATTTGATGGTCGCAATAAAGCTCAGAACGGTTGGTTCGTAGTACGCAGCCTTATTGCCCCAGGTAAATCTGGCAAAGTGGTTGAGTGGTTTCTAAAGGCTAATACCATTGACAATTGGATACGGCCACCTGTGATTGCTCATTCACAGGTCGGTTACCATCCCAAGCAAAAGAAAGTAGCCGTCATTGAATTGGATAAAAACGGTAGTCCATTGCCAACGGCTCGTTTGTTGAAAGTAACAGCAGAAGGTGCATTTGAAGAAAGGTATAAGGGTGAATTAAAGAATTGGGGACAGTATTTCAGATATAACTATTCTACTTTTGATTTTTCATCGGTTAGAGAAACAGGTGTGTACGTAATTGAATATGGCGATTTGCGTACAAAAGCATTTAGAATTGCATCAGATGTTTATCAAGATGCCTGGCACCCCACGCTTGATGTATTTTTTCCGGTGCAGATGGATCATATGTTTGTAAATGAGGCCTATCGTGTTTGGCACGGCGCATCCCATCTTGACGATGCGTTGCAGGCGCCGGTAAATCATGAACATTTTGATTTGTATGCTCAAGGCCCTACAACAGATACGCCTTATAAACCGGGAGAGCATATTC
>CAYNTC010000164.1:0-5620 GCA_964399795.1 uncultured Pirellulales bacterium
ATTGGTAAATAATCAAACAGTGCTTTTGTTTTTTGTTGCTGCTTTTCTTTTATATCCTTTTGTGTTATACCCTGCACCTTCAACGGAATATCCTCTTCAGGAAATGGACTTTGGAACTGCCATCCTGTCCGGCCACTCTGCCTATATCGTTCAAGTCTTCTTATAGTGATTTCTGCAAATATAGGATCTATGTCACTCGCAAAACAGCGTCTTCCTAATCTTTCACAGGCTAACAAAGTAGTACCAGAATGAGAAAAAAAGTCTATAACCAAGTCATTGCGAGCAGAACTGGCTGAGATAATTCTTTCTATCGCTTTTAGGGGTTTCTGAGCGTAACAGCCTGGCACATTTTCCTCCATTCGATAGAATATCTGCTGAATATCAACCCATACGTTCCCTGCTCTGATAGTGTTTGATCTGCTCCGCTGCAGATTTTCCGTCATTTCCCCATTAACTTCTTTATAATAGCCTCTTAGGATTTTTGGTATGTCAGTGTATTCAGCTTCAACATTGAAATTAGGATTCCCCTTTAGATAATACAGAAGCTCTTGCCTAACAGCCATCCAGTTTTTTAAAGTACCATAGCCTCGCTGATTTCTCATCGTAATTAGGCTTCGAGTTCTCAGTTCATCGAAGCCTCTCATCATGATAATGAAATCTGCCAACGGCTGAAAGCCTGCATTTTGATCAGCTCCAAGCCAAATATACAAACTTGAATTGTCTTCTAATACCTCACACGTGTTCCGAACCCACCTTTTACTCCATTTGATGTAATCTTCTATTGATGTCCTACTGAGCCTTTCAGTATTTACATTGCCAACCGATACATTATAAGGGGGGTCTTGAATTGCCAATTGGGATTTGCTTTTTCCCATCAATAGTTGGATATCTGTTTCGCTTGTTGCATCAAGACAACCAACCTTATGTCCACGAACGGGGTCCTGCCAGATTTGACCAGGCCTCAAACGACAGTGAGGCAGCAACAGTTTTTTTATGTCGTTATTGCTATCAATCCTTCGCAGAGCTTCATTTGCCATTTGTTCATCGCTCCTTCAACTATCAAGCTTTCTGCTTTTTTCAGCCAGAAGTTGCTCAATTTTCTCAATATCTTCTTGGCTCAGGTTCCAGTCTGAAGCTGGCGCCGTCTCGGCTATCTGCTCAGGCCTTCGCGCGCCGACAATAGCTGCTGTGACCTCTTTTCTGCGAAGAACCCATGCGATGGCAAGCTGAGCCAGCGTTCTGTTATTTCGCTTAGCTACGGGGCGAAGATTCTCCACAAGCTCTAACGTCGCAGTAAACTGTGGCTCATGGAATTCGGGACTTCTTCTTCGGTGGTCATCCAGAGCCAGATTCGCAAGCCTTTCCTGGCTGAATTTGCCCGTAAGCAGCCCCCGCTGAATCGGGCTGTATACGACTACGCCGATATTATGCTGGGCACAATACGCCAGCGCCCCGTTTTCTACTTCGCGACGGTTCATATTATAAGGAGGTTGAAGCGAGGCAACAGGATGAATTTTGCTCACCCTCTCTATCTGCTCAATTGTGGAATTTGATACCCCGAGGTATCGAATTTTACTTTCATCGGCCAGTTTAGCCATTTCCTCCCACGCCTGTTCAAGGTCCTCATCCGGCTCAGGCCAATGTATCTGATACAAATCAATCACATCAACACCGAGCCTTCGTAAGCTGTCCTCACACTCTTTGCGTATGCTCTCTTTCTTCAGGCAGTTTAGCTTTTCTCTTTTATCATTACACAACAGCCCGCATTTGGTCGCTATAAATGGCTTATGATCTGTCTGCTTTAGAGCCTGTCCGACGAGCTCTTCGGAATGGCCACAGCCATAAGCCGGCGCAGTATCTATCCAGTTAATACCCTCGTCCATAGCCCTTAAAATTGCTGCTATTGCGTCATCATCGTTCTGTGGGCCCCAGCCGAACTGCCAAGGCCCACCCATCGCCCAAGTGCCTAATCCGACCGTCGTAAAATTTAGGTCAATGTTACCCAATTGTCGTTTTTGCATAAATCTATCCCCCTGAAAAAGTATCCCGAAGTACTTCGGGATACCCATTCATGCCGTAGCTTGTGCCACAGGTAGAATAATGCGGCTAAAGCCTTTTATCAATACTCAATATGCAGGAATCACTAGACCTTTATCCTTCGCAGTGCCGATTCCGCTCCAATACGCTTGAAATAACATGAACAATCGCAATGATTGATTCACAATCACCGTCAAACAGCTATTGAAAAAAGCGTTTCCATGATTGAGATTGCTCACCTTATAGGGCTTTTGTCAACAATAACGAATTTGTAGCAAAAATTAGTCTAATATAATCTTTGCCTATAGCCGAATTATAACGTATATGTTTTTTAGAGGGATCCCATTCTGGAAGAATTCTGCCAGAATGGGGGGGACTGGCTCTGGCTTGTCTCAAGGCTGTAATACAACAAACCTGGGACGAAGGCTTTGGAACCGCTTTTACAACAGTTTTTCTTGGTCTGGCTGCGTAAAACGGCAGAAGCCACAAGCAGAAATCCCTGACAGGACGGTTTCCATTACGCGATCCGGCAGTTTGTCAGAGCTTAGACATATTAGTGGGGAGGTTGTCATGGATAAAATGGTTATGCTCGGTGGCGATGAAACCGGCGAAATTCTACGTAAGGTAATTGAAAAAAAAGTTCCCGCCATTATGTCCTACTTATCTAAAGATAAATGGCATGTAGCGAAGGTCCTTATAACGGATATCCTGGCAAGCAGAATGACTATTGAGAGTATGCACTCCGATGAACGTCAACATCCTATAAATATACGCATTGGCCAGCCTGTCGGCATATCGTTCAAGTACACATACGGCAAGTTTGTCTTCGACACGACCGTTGTAGCTCTGGAGCCATCGACCGATCCGGCACGAGGCGGAACGATGGTACTTGACTGTCCCGCCCGAATCGGAGTAATCGAGAGGAGAAGTTACTTCCGAGTCAACGTTCCCGAATCGCTAAAGGTAAATGTGGTACTCTGGCATCGCAGCCAAAAGCACGAGGTCAGGGATTCATCCTTCGCAGTACCTGCTACGGAGAAGGAACAACTGCACAACTATTATCAGGCTAAACTTGTAGATATTTCCGCCGGCGGTGCACAGTTACTGCTGCCTGCGCAAGAACCCCGAAGCCAGTTCGGGGTTCCAGGTTATCCGCAAACATCAAAACCTGATTTCAAAAAGGGCCAATTTATAGGACTTCGCTTCACACCCCTGCCCTATGAAACACCGTTGATGCTCAATGCCCAGATAAGGAACATTCTACCCACGGCTGACAAGCAGAACCTCTGCCTTGGCCTGCAGATTGTCGGTTTGGAAGCAAGCCCAGAAGGCCGCCGCGTTCTATCCCGAGTAGCTTCTGTGGTCGAGCGATACTATCAGATAAGCCAAACTGGTGCCAAACAGCAAGACCTGCACGGAACGACGAAAGCCGAGACAAGTTCTTCCGCAATCCCTACATCCACCACGTGGCTAAGCCACAAGCGGACAGATTAATACGCCTTAGGCGTATTAACAGCTTCTATATAAACTTCTTACTCGCACGAGACTAAAGCTACATGAATATGTGGCTAAGCCACAAGCAGATGTGCAAGGTATAGAAGACTTCGGTGGTTATGTCACAAGTGGATTGCGTCAATTCTTAATCGTAGTTTTCTCGATCATCTCAGTCTGCTCGGTCGCCCCAGCGGTTGATTGCCTGTCTGTAAAGGCAAGCAGGCTTCTACCACGGATAACCTTAAAATAAAACCACTTCACAAGACCACTTGCAGCGAAAACACAAAAAAGTATAGCCAATGCCGCCTGCATACTCCAGATGACAAGCCCGACGAACAAAAGCACTCTTATCAGATACGCAAACGGTTTTTTGCCGCTGAGGTACTGATTCAGAATATGAGGATATCGAATCCTGCTTACCATCAACACCGCGACACCAAGACTGATAAAGGGCAGCATTATTATGATAACGCTCAGACTCGATGCTTTAACCTGGTATAGTATTACCAGGCTGACGATTACACCCGCAGCGGCAGGACTTGGCAAGCCCATAAAGCTCATGTGCGCAGACTCATTTTCTTCATTCTCAACATTGAATCTTGCTAGTCGAATCGCCGCGCAGCTTATATATGCCGCTGCTGCAAGCCAGATGAAGCGCCGAAGCATTCCATAACTTGCAAGGCCGGCTGAGCCAAGCGTGCTTTCAGATACCTTGAGCATTAAGAATGCCGGTGCCACGCCAAAACTGACCATATCGCACAAACTGTCTAACTGCCCGCCGAAGCTTGATGTACTCTGACTCATTCGTGCTAATCGGCCGTCGAGCATATCTGCAAGCATCGCGAGCAAGATCATATACCCCGCCAATGCAAAGTATGAAATATGGCCGATTCCTGATTGCGCCCCCTTACTTGCGAAAATAATTGCGGTGAATCCACATACACCGTTTAAAACAGTTATCAAAGAAGGTAAAATGGTAATAGTCTTAACACGTTGCCGTCGCACGCGCTTCAGTAAGCGCTCACTTGTCCGCCGTGTTCGTGACCGGGCCATTTGCTCTTGCCTTCTAAATTAATAAGCCTCAGGCTTATTAAGCTCTAAGATACAGAACACTATCTTTGGTACCGTTTGGTTTACAAACCGGTGATGTAGCTCTGTTTCATTGCTCGGTGATCGATTACTCATATTTCACAATTGGTGTTAATCCTGCCTTTACTTTATCTCCAATCTTGACAAGACATTTGACGTTTTCACTGATCGGCACGTACAGCTCGGTTCTTGAGCCGAACTTTATCATTCCGAATTTCTCACCGCGGATTAATTGTTGTCCGGTCTCGGCCTTGCAGACGATACGTCGAGCTATAGCGCCGCTTATTTGTCTGACAATCAATTTATCTTGCGGCTCGTCTTCTCTAACCAGGCCCAAGTCATTAGACTCGTTTACAAGGCCTGCCTTAGGACTCATCGCGCTTTTATATTTGCCCTTTCTGTAGGTGGATTTTTCGATCTTCACGTCGCACGGTGCACGATTGATATGAACATCAAAAATGCTCATAAAAATACCGATCCTAAGTGCAGACCCGCCGATGAAATTATCTTCATTTATGGTTTCAATATCGGTTATACGACCGTCAGCCGGCGCCAATAGGAGGTTTCTATCAGAGGGGCTCCGGCGGTCAGGATCGCGAAAGAAGATAAGGGACCATACAAAAAAAAGGGCCAAGACAAGCTCTACTATAATTATAGACCATACAGGTAGAATTGCTGCTGATAACAACGGCAGGATAATCAACGCAGCCAACACTATGGCCGGAAAAACAACAACCTGTGGCCAGCCGAATTTTGTCAGAGGAATTCTCATCGGCGCGCATGATAGTCCTGGTACTTTCAAAATTCAAGAAAAAAGGCCGACTCGGTTGATGCCGGCCTTGAAGGAGGAAAATTATGATTTGGGTGTGTGTGGCTTTAATCCATAACCACAAAAATCTCTTTTTAATACGGTATATCGTATCCAATGTTCGCAACTTTTTTCTATATTTTAGGACGCTTAAAAACAGCAAAAATTAAAAAGGCTTTACAGAATTTTTCC
>CAYNTC010000165.1:0-5611 GCA_964399795.1 uncultured Pirellulales bacterium
AGGGACATTCGCGCTACGGCAAAGCAACGATTGTCGCCATGGCGTATGACCAGCGCTTCGCTATCGCTTTTGTAAGCTCTTCCGGCGAAGGCGGCGCCAAGCTTCACCGCCGCAATTGGGGCGAGATAGTCGAAAACGTCGCAGGAGCAGGCGAGTACCACTGGATGGCTGGTAACTTCATCAAGTATGCCGGCCCTTTGAACTGGAACGATTTGCCGGTGGACTCTCACGAACTGGTTGCTTTGTGCGCCCCGCGACCCGTGTTCATCAGCGCCGGCGCAACCAATGGTGACGGATGGGTTGACGCCAAGGGCATGTTCCTGGCCGCAGCCGGTGCCGGGCCGGTCTACAAGCTCCTCGGCAAGAAGGACCTGGGTACTACCGAGTTTCCCCCGATAGAGACACCGCTGATCGATGGTGATGTGGCCTTTCGCCAGCATAGCGGCGGGCACACTCCAGGCCCGAACTGGCCAACGTTCCTGAGATTTGCCGACCGCTACATAAAGAGTCCGTCCCTGCCGGCAACACAAACGACGGCCACCGACGCACGATAATGGCTCCCAGGCCTGCTGTGTATATTGCTACTGCCCGCAAGTTCTTGGGAATCATTTGTCAAACGTTGGAGAGTGACTAAATATTCGAGGATTTACCGAACTTTATTATCACAAATACCTAATGAAAAAAAAGAAAGTTAGAGTAGACTTTTAATTCTGATTGTGAATAATCAATGCGCTTATTCTTGTCATTTCGAGCGGGCCCCCGTGTCTTCTGTCGAAGACAGAAACGGGGGCGAGTCGGGAAATCTGGATGCAACAGCGCTGCTAACCCAGATTTCTCCACTCCGTTCGCCGTGCTCACTACGGTCGAAATGACAAGGGCGCAAATATCAAGCACAATTGGTATAACATAGGAGAAAAGTCAAGTGAACAGTAATGACAACACACAACTGCCCCGACCCGGCTCAGCGCCTGCCCTGAAAGATGTGTTTAAGAACGATTTTTATATTGGTGCTGCCCTCAGCCTAAATCAGATTTCCGGCAATGAGCCTGATGCAATGGCCCTTGCGGAAAAACACTTCAGCAGTATTACGCCGGAAAACATCCTCAAATGGGAAGAGGTCCATCCTCAGCCGGATAAATTCAATTTCGAGCCGGCAGACCGTTACGTAGCTTTTGGCCAGAAAAACAAAATGTTTGTCGTTGGCCACACTCTCGTCTGGTTCTATCAGACGCCGGACTGGGTCTTCCAGGATGAATCAGGAAATCTGTTGAGCCGCGAGGCGCTGCTGAAGCGAATGAAGGAGCACATCTTCACTGTGATGGGCCATTACAAAGGCCGAATCCACGGCTGGGACGTCGTCAACGAGGCAATCGCAGAGGACGGCTCTTTTAGAAAATGTAAATGGCTCGACATTATAGGCGAAGATTACGTCTTAAAGGCCTTTGAATATGCCCGCCAGGCCGACCCCAGCGTCCAGCTCTATTACAATGAATACGACCTCGAGAAAGAAGCCAAACGCCAAGGCACTATGCGGCTGATTCGCGACTTGCAGTCAAAAGGCATTCGCATAGACGGCCTCGGCATACAGGGACACTACTTTCTCGACTATCCGCCTATAGAGGAGCTTGAAAGAGAAATCATAACTCTCACCGAGCTGGGCGTAAATATAATGGTTACCGAACTGGATGTAGGCGTGCTCCCTTTTTATCCTGTCGATGCCAAGTTAGTTGACCTCTCTTCCTTTGATGCTGCAACACAGAAAAAGTACAACCCATACCCGGATGGCCTGCCCGATTCCGTTCAAAAAGACCTGGCTAACCGATATGCTTCAATTTTTTCTCTTTTTCACAAGCACCGTGCACAGCTTGTCCCCGCCAAGGCAGGGGTCAGCCGGGTGACATTTTGGGGCGTTCACGATGGCCAATCCTGGCGCAGCTACATGCCCATAAGCGGCCGTGCCGACTATCCACTGCTGTTCGACCGAAACTATCAACCAAAGCTAGCCTTTTACGCCGTATGCCAAACGGCTGAAACTTAATATGTAATGGTGCGTTGCCCTTCAAAAAGAAACTTTTCCTTGTTCTCCTGTGGAAAAGCTATCTTTTTTGCCTTAAAAATTTACCAGCATAACCCTTATCTGGTGTACCAAGAGTTGCTTCAAAGATTAACTGGCAGATTGGCATACCGGGACTCAAACGGATACTGAATAGCCCATGATTACATAACTCTAACTGGATAGGCCCCGCAAATCCTGCATGTATCGTTGGTGCGGTAACATGCACCGCTAAACCGAGTCTAGCTAATGAACTTTTCCCTTCAACCCTTGCAGCGATTCTTGAATGATTTGGAAGGTTGATCGTTTCGCGAGTCCACGCCAGAATAAAAGAGTCTGGTGCTAATACATAACCTTTTTTAGTTAGAATCTTCTTCTTGGTATATTTATCCCGAAACTCAGCATACTTAAACTTTGGTCCTGGCTCAATAACTTCCCCTCTGGTCTTGTCAATTTGATTGAAATCCCACACCCGAAACTGCTTTGCTAAAGTTAGATCAACAGAAGTGGAGCTATACCGAACTGCGATTGGCTTCGGCTCTATAATAATTTGTTGGTTAGCTAAAAATACTTGGATTTCGCGGTCCGTTAGTATCATTTTATTAGCGGAGTATTTGGTTTTTATTCACCCAAACTCTCCAATCTCCCGAAGATGTCTCTTGGGGCAATTCAATTAAAACATAGCTTTTATCTCTAGCTACTTCAGCTGCCAAAACATGATTGGAACCAGTCTGGGCAGCGCTTAAAAGAACTTCAGCGCGAACCCCTTCTGCTGTTGTGATATAAGCGATACGTTCAGACCCGATAGCCCCCCGTATAATCTTTGCTTTTACCCTGTTCATTAAAACTCCTTTCCTTTCAAGAATTAAGATATCATTATTAAAGTCTTTTGTCAAAAATAAACTTTTCTTTTTATATGCGGATGTCTAACCACGGATTAACACGGATAAGCGCGGATTAGAGGTCCAGAGATTTATATTGTTTAGCCCCGGCCCCTGTGGCCGGGGTTATTTCTTACTTTTACTTCGTAGTGAATCCAACTTCGCAGAGCAGCACATCGCACACTACTTTTATTTGTTCATTCTTTTGTTCAACTTTAACAATCGATCGAAATAAAAGGCTTATACGTAAAGCGCGTACCTGTGGCAGAGCTACGCGCTTTACGTACTCCAAATTATACTACCATACTATTAAGCTTACATCGAGATAGGAGATTTGCTTAATTAATAACTCCGCTTATCTGAAAGGGACGCTGTGCGAGATGGCTTAATCAACGGCATGTAGCATGTAGTTACTGCGTTGTTCGACCGGCAATGCAAACCAAAGCCAGCCTTTTACGCAGTATGCCGAGTTGAAGATGCTTAACATGTAGGGTGGCGGCTTGCCCCACCAATTATTCTATTAGACAATGAATGTCATTCCCGCAAAACTTGTCCTCGACAGCGACAGGGGAGTGTGAATCCAGCATGTACGGTGCGATTCATCTCACACTACAACTACCACTCGACATTTTATTAGAAGAGCCGATGTTTCAATTACATTTCAAAAGTCCGGAAATGAGTTCAGTTGCTTTTTGAGCACCGTTTGTTGGTATAGGTGTGTAGTGTACTTCCTTACCAAGATTGTAGATTATCTTCTCAGCAAGGTCCGTTGGTGTTGTCTGGTAATAAGACATCCGAATACCTGCCTGATGCCTGGCTAATCGTCCTGCAACGTGGATCTGTTGCTCACAATGATTCTCCAATGGAAAGTAAAGAAATGGGCGTCTTAGAGCAGTCAACTCAAGCGTAGCAGTACTACCTCCCTGAACAATGGCCAAATCGCTTGCAGCAAAGTGCTCATAAAGAGATGGAACATATCCTCTGACCTCTACGGCATCCGGAACGTCCAAGGAATCTATGGAAAGGCGTGGCCCACATATAAGAACCATACGGAGGTCTGGGACTTCTCTTCTAATAATTGGGAAAGCAAGTCCACACAATTCCAAAAGCTCTTTGCCAATTGAAGTTCCGCCGATGGCACATACGACCAAGGGTTTTTCACTATATCCTAGTTTCTCCCTTATACTTGTCTTATCGGTGTATTCAGCAGGATTAAATGGGAGAACATATCCTACGAATTTATACTTTGCTTTCGCATAATCTCGCCGATTCGGCAGTAGAAAGCCGAATCTCTTGTCGGGGACATCCTCTACCTCACCTACAAATATCTCTAAATCAAAAATAGAAGGACGGGCCCAGATCCGATTCCAAATATAAACGCCCAGCTTATCTAGCGGATTTTTCGTCATCGAATCAAGTCCAACAAAATCGTAAATCATCACAAAAGGAGCCTTCTTGAGTTGTGGATTTTCTTTCAAGGAAATCGCTATTTCATAGGTTTCATCACCGATAACAGCATCGAATTGTTCTCTTCCAATTACCTGTTTGAAAATCTCAACGTTGTTTGCCCATACTCTCCTTGCCTTAGACGCGTACTTTAGGATATTCAGACCAAAGCCGTTGGCTGCATTTTCAGCAGGAGTGTTGTCGTTGGCATAGATGTCCGCTTCTGGGAGAAGCTTTTCACCGGCTTCCTTGAGCAGCAGACTTGCTGGATGAGCAGCCAACCAAAATATTTTTACTTCCGGATACTGTCTGCGAATTTCATTCGCTATCGCCAAGTCTCTGGTAATATGTCCTAATCCTACTGATCCGCTTATATATAAAACTCTCTTAACTGTCATTTCAAAAAACCTTGGTATCAAGTTTCAATTGGCGAATTTTATCCAGGCTTTTAATGAACTGTTCCTTGGCTTTATATAATAAGTATTTACTCATTTTAACTCCTTTATGATAATATAATAATATATAAAACTCTTTGTCAGCAATTTAGTTTATCGGAGATAAATCGTCAACATCAAAGCAAAAGACAGAATTCAGAAGCTTGTCCGCCTCCGGCGGGACAGAAAACATAATACAGATTTAGCGGACAGTTTCAGGATTGATCTTATTAAATCCAGCTTTATTCAAATAAAGATACCTCAGATAACAAGAATACATAAAAGTAGTACTTAAATAATAAGAATACCTAAGTATCTTAGGTATTAAGACTAATGTATTCGGTGTCGGGTATCCATAACTAACATTCGAGCATCGGAGATAAAATGTCAAGATAGAAACAGCGGATAGCGTTCAGCGTACTGCCCTTTGGTGGTGCTCCTCTACTTCGCTCGGAACGGCGGGGCTTCGCCGGGCAAGCAAGACAGCCATACAGTGTGCAACGTGTAGCGTGCAGCAGACAGCTTTCAGCGTACAGTTATTCCTTTACGCTATAATCTAAACCCTGAACCCCGAACCCTGAACCCATTAATCCACGTCTTAGCCTTTTCTAAATTTGGGCTTGAAAATCGTGATTCTATAGGGTATCATCCCACCTTCTTATTCGACTAAAACGCTGCTTCGTTAGGAGTTTGTTTAAAGTGCAAGATAAAAAAGACATCGAAATCGTAGCTGCTGGGCATACCTGCCTTGATCTAATACCTGCTTTTACAATCGAGGGAAAAGTTGACAAGATGAC